>VXXH01000186.1 GCA_009835515.1 Candidatus Poribacteria bacterium | reverse complement strand
TTCTACTGTGTGGGACATATTGGCACACAGGCGCAGCATCCGAGACAATCTACAACGGGAAGAAGAAATTGAGACACTCAAAGCAGAAATAGAAACCCTGAAGCAACGCCACATTGTCAGTCCTTGAGGAGACATTCTTAACAGGTTGTGCAATGCTTTCGCGTTGTGTGGAAAGCGCGCTTTTCAATACAAGGACCTTAAAAACGTGGAACATACATGCAGCATGTGCGGAACAGCTTACGACTTTGTATGGGAAGTCGGGACCCCTTTACCCAAAAATTTCCCATTCTGTAGTGCCCGGTGTAAAGCCGCGGATCTCTCAAAATGGATTAATGAGGAATACGCGATTCGTACCCCGTTGCCGGACACGATTTTGTCTGAGACTGAACGAGAACTGCTTGCTGAATTAGCCGAATTAGGGATTCGCATTGACGATGAGAGAGAATAATTGGACTACGTATACGATCAGATAGACACCACACTTGCAGAACTCCGGGCACACCCGAAGTCGATTGAAATTCAACAGTATCTCTCAGATAAATTGAGCGCGAAACGGCTTCAGCATGTCCTCGCCGTACAAGAGATGGCGGTGGATCTCGCGTGTGTTCATAAAGCGGATGTTTGGCAGGCAAATTTGGCTGCGCTTTTACATGACAGCGCGAAATGGATGAACGCTCAAGCGTTATATGAGTCAGTACGCGCCTATGAAATTCGCCTTGATCCGATCGAAGAGGTAAATCCTTCGCTCTTGCATCCACTTATAGGCGTGAAATTGGCGGTTGAGAAATTCGCTGTAACAGAACTTGAAGTGCTCGAAGCCATTCGCAACCACACAACCGGAAATCCATCGATGGGGATTATATCACAGGTATTATACGTAGCAGACTTCGCGGAACCGACGCGGACACATAAAGCTGTTCATCTCGTACGGGAGTTAGCGTACACAGACTTGAGGCGTGCCGTTCATCATGTCGCTCGCGCGAAAATTGAACACCTCCTCGATAAAGGTGTAATGATTCATCCAAATACGCTTCATACCTACAACAGCACGTTAGAGCGCGTCAAAACTTAAAGGAATTTACATACAATGGAAAACGGAAAAAACACGTTAGATATGGTAAAAGCCGCTGCCTCGGCAGCGATGAGCCGCCGCGCACAAGATGGTGTTATTCTTGATTTACGTGAACTTGATGGTTTCACGGACTTCTTCGCGATATTCAGCGGGGTCTCCGACATCCAAGTAGAAGGTATTTCGCAAGCGGTTCTTGAGGAACTTGAAAGCAACTGGTCGCAGAAACCTTGGCATCAGGAAGGCGCGCGTAAAGCGGATTGGATTCTCTTAGACTACGTTGATTTTGTTGTCCATGTCTTTCTGTCCGAAAGACGTGCTTATTATAACCTCGAACGTTTGTGGGCTGAAGCCGGGCAGATTGAACTGCCAGAGTTAGCAATGCCTCTACATGTGGAAGAAGCACAAGAAGAGTCAGATCCAGACGGCGTGCTGGTCTTTGGAGAACACGGGGAAAGTACGTCGGAATTATGATTGCGTTTTTGGGAAACTTACGCACCTGAAAAGAGATGCGGGGTATGGCGGGTTAATCAACATCTATAAGAAGTACCGTAACGTTATCGGTGCCGCCATAATCAAGTGCCTTGCTGATGAGATTCGCAGATGCCTCTTCAATATCAGAGGCAGACAAGATAATATCGGCAATCTCGGTGTCGTTGATAATGAGGTCATGCAAACCATCGGTACAGGCGAGGACGATATCACCGGGGACCAGCGGATATGCATCCGCATTGACGCTAACCTCTGGCCTCAAGCCGATAGCCTGTGTAATGAGGTTCCGTTTTTCGTGGACGCGTCCCTCTTCTGGAGTTATTTCACCTTTTTCGACCATTTTTTGAACGATGGAATCGTCCGTGGTTATTTGTGTGAGTGTTTCATCACGTAGGACATAAAGTCTACTATCGCCAACATGAACATACGCGAGGTAACTAAAGGTAACAAAACCCGCGATCAGGGTTGTGCCCATGCCGCCCATGCCGCGACCTTTGCGTTGACGCTCGGCGGAAGTATAAATGCGCTCGTTCGCTGCCTCCGCAAGTTCGCTGAGAACACCGAGCCGTTTCATGGGACCTAAATCGCTCTGTGGAGACGCTTGGGTTTCCGCCCACTCTTGAATAACTTCAAGAGCAATGCGACTCGCGATATCGCCGCGTTCGTGTCCACTCATACCATCGGCGATAGCAAACAATTGAAGTTGCGTATCAAAATAGTATAAGTCTTCGTTCCTATCGCGAAGTTTACCTGTATCCGTTCTGACTGCAAATTGCATTTTCTTTTTTTTTCGTCCGGATCGCTTGTGGTTAAGAATACAAAAGGCTTATTGCGCGCTATGTTCAGGAAGGTGCCGAATTCATTCAGAGTGACCACTTAGCTTTTTGGGAATGTAGACTAAATGGTAAAACGATATAAGTTGGATTTCGGTTTCAAAATTCGTCCCAATAAGAAGTAACATGGATATCAAAAAACTATCTATGCCTCCAAAGCACCATTTTTTCGGGTACTACGGCATTAATCCTTGGGATAGCACAACGCGGTATCATCTTGCATTAGAGACAGATTTTCACACACATCGCCCTATGCCAGAAGACGTGGCAACAGTCGGATGGGTTGATCGGAACACGCATCAATTTATGCCGCACGCGAAGACCACCGCTTTTAACCTCCAACAGGGTAGCATGATGCATTGGATAGACGCTACCGCTGCTGCAGAATTCACGTTTAACGATTGGGAGGATGACGCGCTGGTATCGCGTGCCTTAAATCCAACTACGGGTGATGTGCGCACTATAAAAGGGGCGATTGCTGCTGTGTCTCCTACTGCACCGCTTGCGATTGGGTTAAATTATGGACGGATGGCACACTGTCGAGCCGTCGTCGGCTACGCTACCCACAGCAAACCAAGCGAGATTGAGGCACAACCCGAGACAGACGGTTTATATCAACTTAACCTCCGAGATGGAAGTTCTAAACTTGTACTCTCTATCGCCGATGTTATACAAGCAAGTGGCGACGCACGGATGGTAGGGAAACGGACCTGGTTCAACCATGTTTTATTTAATACAGATGGCACGCGCCTCCTATTTTTTTGCCGAGTGCGTGCGGAAACAGGGTTCTACACCTCACTCTGGACGGTGAACCCTGATGGTGCTGATTTGGAAATGCAAATTCCGTTCGGGTATCGCGTGTCACATTTCGATTGGCGGACACCAACGCGGATTCTTGTCTCTTCAGATATTGTTGACGAGATGGGGTTTGTTGAATTTACTGATGGGGCACGTGACTTCACACCTATCGGACGCGGTGTGTTACCTCACGATGGGCACGCCTCATTTTCGCCCGATCGACAGTGGCTGTTGTGCGATACATATCCACGAGGTCCCGAACGGTTAGCGCAATTGATGGTTCACAATATCGCTGAAAATCGGAAGATTGTCTTGGGTGAATTCCAGCATGAAGAGCAGTTCACTGGAGACATCCGATGTGATTTACACCCGCGTTGGGCACCAGACGGACACGCAATTACTTTCGATTCAGTTCATGAAGGCTCCCGACAAATTTATCTTCTCGAGTTACCGTCGTCAGTGAAGTGAGACCAGAGGATTCTAATGTTATTAGATAAGCACTCTGAAAAAGATATTGGACGATTGCCGAGTATTGTGACACGCGCGTTTGCCGATATTAATGAACGCCGCGAGATAGTCGTTTTGACAACACGACCTGCTTGGAAGGCAGTCGAAGGCGTTGATATAAATCCACATCAACTTCTCTACGTTGACGGAAACACGGAGGCAACTATGGCTGCGTTTGCCGACGGATGCGAAGGTGAAGTGGTTTACGGAATCGGTGGCGGCCTGGCAATTGACACCGCTAAATACGTTGCCGCCGCAAACGAATTGCCTCTCATCGCCGTCCCGACGATTTTGTCAACAGATGCTTTCCTCACCGATGCAACAGGTGTTAGAGGAAACGGATGTGTCCATTATCTCCCTACAAAGACACCTGATACGGTTATCGTAGATATGGATATGCTCTGCAACGCTCCCGCTGCAATGCGCGCGAGTGGCGCAGCGGATGTGCTCTCAATCGCAACAGCACTCTGGGATTGGCAAGAAGCGGAGAAGATGGGTGAGAATCCATCTGACCAACAAATTACGCCGCAGACAGTGGCTATCGGGGAGACCCTCCTCCAAACGCTCTTGGAAAACGCACGCGAGATCGGCAACGGTACACCTGAAGGATTGAAACTTCTACTCGACCTGCTCTGTATGGAGGTGCAGCTCTGTAATCTATGCGGACATAGTCGCGTTGAAGAGGGAAGCGAACACTATTTTACTTACGCACTTGAGAACCACTTAACATCTGCAGGCAGTGGCGATCTTTTACACGGTGAATTGGTAGGGCTCGGTATTTTACTCATGGCCGCCTTGCAATCGCAACCGTGGATGCAGTATCGTCACGCATTAGAGTGTTTGCAGATTAACTATCGTCCGTCAGCTGTCGCCCGTGAGGCAATCGCTGATACGCTTATCAATTTGTCCGACTACGTCGCGCAACACAATCTACCGTACACTGTCGCGACAACGCTACGGATTACACCTGATATAGCCGAACGAACGATACAAACAGTACTGGATTTAGCCTGAGGACTATGGAAAAGAAAAACAGACAGACCCAAATAGACAAGCGGATTGCTGAGTTACACGAGCAGGCACTCGTGATTGACTCGCACAATGATGCCATCGTGGCACATATCCGTCGCGGTAATGTGAGTTTTGCGGACGAGAACGCCCGAAATCCAGAGGAGCCGGTTGGCACGATCGCCTATCTGCGCGGTGCCGTGCCACCGGCAGAGGAAGCCATCGGTATCCAACTCAATATCCCCAAAATGCGGCAAGGTGGTATTGATGCTGCTTTCTTCGCCGTTGACGTAACGCGCGCCTGGAAAAACCATCTCGCTTACGCCTTAGATGCGTTCGGGTGGTTCAACGAAGAAGTGACAGCAAACGCTGACGACATCTGCATCGTTCGGAAAGCGAGTGACATTCGCAGAGCGAAGGCAGCGGGTAAACTCGCCGCGGTGCTCGTCATTGAAAACAGTGAGGCAGTCGAACGGAGCCTGAATATACTCCGCTCGCTCTACTTGCTCGGTGTCCGCTCCATCGGCTTAACACATAACCTAAATACATGGGCATCAACAGGAAATGATGAAGAGGATATGGGGGGCGGCTTGACCCGATTTGGGATGGCATTGGTTAAAGAGATGAACCGTTTAGGAATGCTCGTGGATGTCTCGCATATCAGTGAACGTGGATTTTGGGATGTTCTCGAAATCTCGGAGCATCCGGTCATTGCCTCTCATAGCAATTGCAAGACTTTGTGCCGACACTCACGGAACTTGAGCAACGAACAATTGAAAGCCTTATCAGTAAACGGCGGTGTTGTCGGGATCACCTTTGTGCCAGGGTTTATTACCATAGACGGTTGGCAGAAAATGCCGCCCCTGGCGCAATTGCTTAACCATATCGCCTACGCTATTGACATCGCTGGCATTGATCATGTTGGTATCGGTTCGGATTTTGATGGCGGCGGAGACCTACTTAAGGATGCAAGTGAGTTCATCAAAATCGCAGAAGGGTTGAGCGAACGCGGTTATTCCGATGAAGATATAAGAAAGATACTCGGCGAAAACCATCTACGCGTTTTTGAAGCAGCGTGCGGATAACACCTTAGCACCGAGCCGATCGTGAGGCTGTCGCAAGGACACCAGAGATAGACTCCCATACTTCATCTACACCAATCCCTTTCATGCAGATATTGTCTTGGCACTTATCCGTGAACTGCTTACACGGACTACACGGTACGGCGTGACGGATGGTTTGATGAAATGTTCCGATCGGTTGAAATCGGATGTGATTGCCGGGACCGAACAGAGATACAGTAGGGGTTCCGACTGCTGCGGCAATATGCATCGGACCGGTATCATTGGTGAGAAAGAGATCACACTTTTCAAGGCAGGCGGCTAACTGCCTGACCTGAAGGTTACCGGCAAACGGAACAGCAGGTGCGTTCATAAGATTCACAACCGTCTGCACGAGTTCTGCCTCTTTTGGTCCCCCGAAAATCAAGACATTGGCGTTGAAATGCTGGACCAATCTATCGCCAATGGCAGCAAAGCGTTCAGGCATCCACTCGCGTAACTTCCATCCTGCTCCCGGAAAAAATCCCACCTTTAATTGTCCACCGTTAACGCCTGCAGCGTCAAACCGCTGCGCCGCATCTAACCGCTCAGATTCAGCGAGAAAAAGTTCCAATCTCTGATCTTCTGCCGGAATCCCAGCGGCATGTAACAGGTCGAAATAGTGTGCTGTCGCGTGTTTGTTCTCCCGCTCATGGACGCGGACGGTACAGAATCTACCTTTACCCACGCGTTCAGTGGCACCACTGAAATACATGAACATCTCAGTACGAAACTTCCGCTGGAGATCAATAGTCAACGTAAATTCCCGCGCACGTAGATGACGGATAATTCGCAGCATCTCGCCGGTATCCTTGTCTTTAGCGAGCCGATCAAACGTAATTATTTCATTGAGATGTGGATTCTCACGGAGGATCTCTGCGGACTGTTTTGCGACAAGCATAGCGATGTATGCGTCTGGAAAATGGGCGCGAACAGCCCGGATCGCGGGTGTTGTGAGCACAATGTCGCCAAGGGAACTGAGGCGAATAAGCAGTATTTTTTCAGAAGCCATTTGTGTAATTCGGTGTCGGTTGTCAGTTATCCTCTTGTGGCAGTGAAAGTATCTGTTAGCACCACAAGAACTCTCTTAACTGAAAACTGAAAGCGAAGCGAACCGATAACTGATAACTATTCTACCACCTGTTTTTCAAGGTTATTCAGTGCGTCTTCAACCAATGCATCTATATCTAAACCCGATTCTGCATTATCTAATTCAACAAGCGACGCACGCGTGGCAGGATGCTTAGGCACAAAGAGTGAGCAACAGTCCTGATGTGGACGTATAGACACATCAAAGGTCCCTATCCGTTGTGCTTTTGTAATTATCTCAGCCTTGTCCTCTCCGATCAGTGGGCGCAGGATAGGGATTTCGGCGATCGCTTCAATCGTTCGGAGATTCGTCAACGTCTGGGAAGCCACCTGTGCGAGACTTTCCCCCGTAACGAGTGCCTCCGCATCAACTATAGTCGCGACGCGCTGTGCGATGCGTGTCATCATCCGGCGATACAACAAGACGCGGAACGGCGCGGGCGTTGCGGTGACAATGATCTGCTGAAGGTCTGCAAACGGAACGAGATAGAGGGTGCTACGATAATTGGAGACCGCTAAGATCTGCGCAATCTCGATGACCTTCTCCAGAGAAGCCTTATCCGTATAAGGGTAACTGTAAAAGTGAATAAAAACGGCTTTCGCGCCACGTTTGATCATTTGCCATGCAGCGACAGGGGAATCAATCCCGCCGGACAACATGACGAGTACCTTACCGCTCACACCGACTGGCAGACCACCGATGCCTTGAATTTTCTCTGTGGAGATATACGCTGCGTTGTGTGTTATTTTAATCCAACAGGTAAGGTCGGGGTTATGCATATCGGCGCGGGTTCCCGTTTCCTTGATGAGATACCCGCCCACCTCGGCACTCACTTCCGGGGAAGTTAATGGAAAAGTTTTGTCCGCTCGTCGTGTCTCAACTTTAAGGGATTCGCAAGAGACATCTCGGATTTGCCGCAGGGCTGCATTTTTAATCGCTGCGATGTTGTTTTCGGTGCGGCATGAAAGTTCAAAATGAGCGATGCCCATAACTTGCCGCAGCCGTTCCTTAATTTTAGTAATATCCGCATGTTGCCCAAGATGCACAAGGATTCTATCGTGAAGCCTTTCTACTTCAACATATCCGGTACCTTGCAGGGACAGTTTGATGTTGTTCGCAAGCCGTTTTTCAAAAAATGCCCTATTTTTCCCTTTGAGTCCAACTTCGGCGTAATGAATACTAAACAATTCTTCCATGGTTCTCTCGTGCTACAAAGCCCGGACGGCATCAGTCAAATTAAAATGGAGTTTCGCTACATTCTGTAATGCGTCACTTCCGTGCAGTTTAACAAATTCTCTACCCGCTTCCACCACCTGATACGCACCTCTCGGTAAACGCATCTCATATTTTTCGGACAACGTGTCCATCCCGGTCAGAAAAGCATCGCGGGCGATGATAGAGGCTGCAGCGACTGCGATATCGCGTTCTGCCTTTGTGACCTGTTTTATTTTTATTTCACACGGAGTAGACGCAGCACCACGCTGTAAAGGCGGTGCATTATTGGCTCGCAGGCTTAGCTGCCGCGTGATAAGATCTTCTTTAGAAAACTGGTCAACAAGTGCGTATTTCGCGCCGACGCTGTTCGCTAATGTCCGAATAGCCTCAGCATGAAGCGACGCGAGCAGGTGGTTTAGGTTTTGCCCCCGCCTGCGGAGAGTGGCGTAAAGGGAGTTGTATTCAGCAGGCATCTTTTCCACAACAACGATATGTTGTGCATAACGACAGCGCATCGATTCCGCAAGATTTTGGATACGACGATTTGATAGCCTTTTTCCATCAGTAACGCCTAAGTCTGAGAAAGTTTCGCGGCATTCTGCATCCACGTAAACAGCTGCAGCAACGAGTGGCCCGAAATAATCACCTTTTCCCGCTTCGTCTGTGCCGATCCATGCGTTCCAGTTATGTATTGCGTCCATTGCGCCTGCTTCAATTCGTTACCGTTTTGGATTTATGCTGAATTCCGAAGTGCGGCGAATTCGGTAACCTGCTTACCTACGGCTTTGAGGCGTGCAGTTAATTCAGGATCGTGCAAATTACCATCAGCATCGAATGCCTTAGATGAGTTCGGGATAGATGCGTCTTTCGGGACGACCCACGCGTGGAGGGCTGTGCCAACCGTGCGCAACATAGAAAGCGCGTTAGCTGCGCCCATCCGTCCACCGGAGACACCGATGAGTCCGACGACTTTATTCTCAAATTCAGCGAACCCCATGAGGTCAAGGGCACTTTTAAGGACACCGCTGAAGCTGCCGTGGTACTCAGGCGAACCGAGAAGTATGCCGTGTGCACGTTTCACCTTTTCCCGGAGCTTGAACACACCCGCAGGATAGTCATCTTCGTTAGCGACAGAACCTTGAAAAACGAGGTCATACTCACTCAGTTGAAGCAATTCGACCTCGGCACCCGCATCTTTCGCGCCAGAGAGTGCGATTTGGAGCGCAGCATGCGTTGAACTCCCGTTCCGCAGGCTTCCACAAATGGCAACAACGTATATAGG
>VXXH01000733.1 GCA_009835515.1 Candidatus Poribacteria bacterium | reverse complement strand
ACCGATGCCTATTGGTCTTTGTAAGTCTTTGGTTAGGCGGGTGTGACAGCATCAGCCTTTTTTATTTCTTTGGTGGGGGGAAATAGAACGGACCCTTCTGGGTTGTGAATGTTCGCTTGGGTTTTTCGCCAACAATGGCGATGCTTTTTCGGGTTTCTACGACTTTGCCGCGGAAGGGTTTTTCGACTTCGACATTTTCGTGTTTGACTTCGTAAACGAGGTTTTCGTCGTAATCTGCTTGCTCGGGGTTGTTGATGTCGTGATGTGCGTAAAAGAGACACTCTCGGCAGAAAGTTGCTGGCATTAGCATTTCTTCCTCGATGAGTCCTATCAGTTTCTTGTGAGCCTCATCGTTGAGGTTTATGTGTTCGGAGTTGAAGCTTTCGCCGCAAGTTACGCACATTTCTTCGCCGCAGCACCCGCAGAGATCGAAGTTGTCGCACGGATCGCAGTGCTGGTAACTCATGTTGTCTCCTAATAATTGACGTAGTATTCAATGAAGACATCGATTGAACCGTCATCGGTTTTGTAATCAGCGACTGTGATTCCTTCGTCCTCAATGAACTCGTAATCTTTAGAGGTTGTTCGTAAAAGAGCCTTTTGTGTGTTGAGCCAATTCTCTAAACTTTGGAGGCTTACTTGGAGTTTGTATTCCGGGTTATAGTACTTGACGTGATGGCTGAGTAGTGTGTGGAGTAAAGCGGCACTGATCTCGCGCTCGAAGCTGATGTCATCGTCATCGGCGTTATCCGAGTTGCCTTCTGGGTCACAGAATGATGTTGTGATGTGGATACCGTGTTCTTTTGGAACTGTTTGGAACGGATTTTCAAGTACATTTTGGGCTACGGACAGATCGTCAACCCACGCATGGGCGATGTCGGAATTGCTTTGGTTGATTCGTGAGATGGCTTCGGAGAGAAGTGCGATACCGGGTGCTATTTTTCTTTGGTAGTTTGACATGGATTTTTTTCCTTGTGTTTTCCGCACCATTGATTGCGTGCGACTTTTGGGAATACAGTTACTTCGTGTAGACTAAAAAATCGTCTCTCGAATGCGAGCACCGGTGGTTTCTGTCGGCACTCGCCTATTTTTTCGTCAAGAGGTTGGTAATGTGCACAGAATTGGCAAATTGCGTTCATTAAAATGGCTCCTCGATGATGCGTAGGTACTCGTAAAAGTGTCGGTACTCTTTGTTGGCGATTTTACCGGTGATGTGTTCGCCGATCCCAATTCTAACAGCGGAATCCGTGAGTCCAACCTCTATTGAGATTTTATGGCGGTCCCTGACGGTTTTGAATTTTGCAACGAGGTTGGTGAAAGCTTTAATATCTTCGTCTGAGTAGTCGAATTTGATTTGGGCTTCCATTTCGTTTACAACGTTCATGCAGTCGGTAACCGCCTCGAATATCTCTTTGATTTTGCTTTTTTCAATCCACTGGGGAACAAGTTGGAAGACTTTGACCCCGATGGTGAAGTTGTAGAGTTGACCGAGCGTTATGTTCATGATTGCTTCCTGGTTATTTCCTATTGGGCATTACCATACCGCCTGGCCAATTTTCGCAGCTGATAGTGCTGGTTGGTTTCTTTTTTTGGGGGATGTAGATGTACCCGTAGAGATCGAAACGGGGGCCGGCGGAATTCACAATCCGTTCTGCGTACTGGATGCGGATTTTCAGTGTGTCGCCGTAGAACGATTTATGGTATACCTCGTTTATATCGAAAGCTAAGAGCATCGTTTCAACACGCTTGTCTGCTGGATGCAAAGTTAGGTTGTATTCGAGATCGAGACTTTCATCACTGGTACCCACTTCGATGTTGTTGTAGAAGTATGAGTGAACGACGTTGAGAGGGTTGAAGCTTTTGGGAAAAGAGTTTCTGATGGCGCAATCTAACCGGCTCGGTGCTTGATATTCGAGAACCGTTATGGGCTTTTCCTCTATGGGATTGCCTTGCCAATCGACGATTTTTTGTGTGTCGCTCTTTTTCAAGCGGATGTTGCCTTCCTCGAAACTTGCCTCGGTTAATTTTAGATTGAACCGTTCAGGAAATGGTAATTCATTGGGGAAGTTTTTTCTGACTTTGCGGTAAAGGTCATTACGAAGTTCGGGATTGGATTTCATCGCATTGCTCCTTGTAAGTGGTTTCATTAAAGAGTTCGTTTTTTGCCGCGGTGGCCGCCATTGTTCCTGTCCCTATCCAGTTGTAGATTTCATTAGTAAGAGATTGGGTGATTACGGTGCGGCTTCCATTTTCAAGCATCCTCTTGGCTGTACTAAGTTCTTCTATTGCTTGGGTTAGTTCTTTGAGAACCTTTTCTTGTGTTTCCTTTTCCATTTTGTGTCCTTTATTGTTGTTCGAGATGTGATAGTACTGTTTGGACGCTTTTGGGGAACTTACGGCACTGTTCATTGACAAATTCTTCGCCGTAATCACTCGCGTTTTCGATCATTTGGATCAGATCATCTGTAGCATCGCGAAGGTCTTCCAATTCGGCGGTGAGATTTTTAACGTCGGAACTTGACATTGGCATTTGAAATTTACCTCCTAAAAAAAATAGCGAAACGTTCTGTTCCGTCCACGCAAAACGGGGACGGAACAGGTTGTTGAAGCGAAAATCGCTATCTCTTACTTTTTTGGAGAGAAGCGGATATGCTCACCTTTTTCAAGGGTAACACCTTCGACTTCATCGCCACCGGAGATAGCGAATCGTAATTCATCGTTGTCGGGTTCGATTTTCCAAAACCGCTCGGGGAGTTGATCGGCGGGAATGTGGACGGTGAGGGTAGCTACGCTGTTTTTGACTGTCCGGACAGTGAAAATACCAGCATCGACTGTTTTTAGACCGTGCCGTTTCATGTCATCTTGCAGTCGCTGTTTTAGATGTTTGGCAACGTTGTTGTGTGCGGTCGCCTTCGCTTGGAAGGCATTCGCAAGTTCCTGGTTGCCAGCTGCGGCATTGAGACTGTTTTTGATGACATGGATCGAAGCCTCGTACTTGTCCTCATGCATGTCGATGATCTCGATGAGTTCCTCGGTGAGTTCTTCAACCGTATCGTAATCTTTTGCCGCTTGTGCCTCGGCAATTTCTAAGATGATCATTTTCATCTCATCGGAAATATCGAATAGTGTCCAGGGATCTTTCCCCGGACCTTTCGGTTTCTGTCTGTCTCTCGGTCGTTGCATGGAATATGCTCCTTTCAATTTTTGTCTTGTTCTTTGAAGTAATCGTAAATGGTTCTCAGTGAAGTAAGTTTCTCTGTGAGTTGGTACTCTTTCCCACTGGGAGCGTCTATTACATAGATGTGTTTTCTTTTTCTTGTAACAGCGAAGTTTAGTGGGCTTTCAGAGAGAAGGGCTGATAGCCGGGTCATGGTGTCGTGTGTCGGGACACCGGCATGTGTGATGTATACATCGAACCAGAATTTGTCGTCGAAGCCAAGGGAGTGTTTGCGTAACGCGATGATGTTCTGGTTGAATAGCATAACTTGATCGCCATTGAGTTCTTTGACCTCGGTTTTTGGGGTTTCGGGCGGTGTGAGCGGGTGGCTACTGTATAGGAGCCGCTTGCTGAAAGCTTCGGCTGCCCTTTGGGGTATTTTGTTTGAGTTCATTTGCATTCCTTTTAGGCGGCTTCGTCAAGTTCGAGATACTTGGATATATCGCCGCCGCTTTGTAGGGTTTGGATTTTCTCGTTGTGAATCTGGATGAAGGTGTTAATCCGTTCAATGTGCTCGGGTTCCCTCATCACCATTAGGTTTTCAGGGAGTTTTTCGAGTGTCTCTTTGATGCTCTTTGTGCGTTTGTATGATATGAGGGAACCGGTATAGGGTTCGCAGATGATGTACTCGTTAGCAGAGTATTCTTTTTCTACGATTGTTCCTTTGAACTGGCTACCTTTGACGATCATGAGCTCGGTAATCTCTGTGAGTCCGTCAATCTTGATAGGGAACACGATGCCCTCGATTTCGATGCTGGAATTGTAGTTCTTTTGGAAGCAGAAAAACTTGGCTTTATTGCGGTGGTCAATCTTTTCTGGTGTCCTAATCCAGTCTCTGAGAACCATTTTGGTGCGTTTGGCACTGTTTTTGTGGATACGGACTTTTCCGTATTGGGCAATAAAGTTTTTCTCTTTTAGGATTGCGTCGTTTAGTAAATTTATCTTTCGGATTTTCTCGTTGTATTTTGCCTCGAGTTGTTCCTGTTCTGGTGTTCTGATGTACTCGATTTGGATACCGCTTAATTCATAGTCAAGTTGCTTTTGTAGATCGATCCATTGTTCATCGGTGAAAGTTTTTACATGGTCTTCAGCGATTTTGGTTGCTTGTTCTCGTGTTTTCCCGGTAATGATTACTTCGGTAGGAATCAAGGACATTTGGACGGGAGTTTCGATAGGCATGAGGTTGATACCGCTGTTTCTTTCGACGACGAGCCATCCGTCATCGGATTTGATTACGCCAAGCTGCATGGATCTGAAGTGTAGGTTTGAGTATCCGGGGACATAACCTGATACTGTTAGAGTTTTATTGCTGACGATCTGTTTAATCTCATCGGATTTCTGCATACGGCAGATAGTGTATCCGCGGATGCTGTTTTGGTACACGTCGTCTTTGATTTTTTCTTGAGTGAAAGTTTTAAGGGTGTACTTTTTCGGATAGTCTTCTTCATTGGGTAAGGCTTCGGGTCTTGGCGGATAGAGGTAGAATCCGTTTTCATCTTTTTTCATAGTTGTTCCTTTTAGTTTTGTTTCTCCTTCTCGATGACTTCTAAATCAGCGTGCCACCAAACAGAATGAGTTGCTTTTTTACCGTGTTTCTTCCACTTGACCGTGATGTGTTTTTTCTGTGGGGAGATTTCGGTGATGGTTCCGATGCCTTTTGATGGATCGAATATGTTTCGCACTTGGTCGCCTACTTTCATGATGGCTCCTTTTAGAAAAGTTCGAGTTGTTCAGACTTGGGTTCAGGTGCTGGTGCGGCAACTTTTTCTTGTGCTTTCTCGATGTTGTAGGATACCCACAACTGGATTTGGACGACACCTTCAAATTCCTCGTCATGAGGGCTTTCTGATTTGTAATCATCGGTGCGGAGGGCTAATTCTTGATCGCAGCGTGGGTCTTTTCGTGCAAGCTCCCAAAGTTCATCGACCTGTTTGGGTTCAATTTCAAGGGCTTCGTTATCACCTTGCGATTTTAGGAATTCACGGACTTCTGTTAACACTGCTTCTGTATCGCCGAATTTGCTGTTCAGCGATACAGGGGTTCCGAGTCCAGCCCATAGCCCTTCAAGATCGTAGTATGCTTGGACTAATTTGATTTCCCACATAGTTTATTTTTTCTCCTTTGGGATGGTTTCGGGTATAGGGTAGTCTTTGCCTTTCTCCCAAATGGTTTTGCCTTCATGCTCGATTTTTGTGATGTCTTTGTTCAGCCACAGGTAGAGTTCGAGATCGCGTTCATCGCCGTTGATTACGCCTTGGGCAAGCCGACCGGAAACGCGTTCTGTGTAAACTTTTCCCTCGTGGGTTATCTGAAATTCTACGCGTTCAAGCACGCGGAAGGGTTCAAGCGTGAACGTTGCTGGCTCTACTATTTTACCACAGTCGAAGGATTTCATAAAGGCTCTTGCTTTGTCGCAGAGCTCTGCTAATTGGAAGCCTCCAGGTCTCGGCGCGAGGTTATGAGAGCATATCATTTCATCGAAGCGGTCGTCTCCAGTTTGACGCTTATACGCTTCGACGATGGGGCCGCCGATCCAACCTGGGTCGCTGAATCCCATGCTTTCTCGTTTGTATGATTCTCTCGGAAGCAGTGGATGTCCGTATAGGTCTTTCCGGCTGGTGCGTCCAAGTTCGATGTCCCATTGGGTAACTTCGAGTTCAATAGGTTCTTCGATGAGTGAAAGCAGTTTGAGGTATTGTAGGGCTTGTGCAGCGTCCTCATCTTCCTCGTGCCAGTGTCTGCCAGCATAAGATTTGTAGTGGTCAGGCAACTGCTGGACTTTTTCCTCTGATAACCAAACGCCGCCATGTCCGGCGGTTGAAACGATGACGACTCCTTCGGTAATTTTATGGCAAGTTTGGACTGGCCCCCAAGGTGTGCCTGTGCCTCTCCTAATTTGCATTGATGTGTCTCCTATAGTTTTTTCTCTAAGTGATCTTGGTATGGTGTGAATTTAACGGATAAGACCATATCATCGACCTGGGCATGGAACTTGGGGAGTTGGTTGACCTGTTTCCAAATTTGTGCCCAGATGCGTCCCCAGGTTCGGTACGTTCCGCTGGTGAATTTGCTTGCCCAACGTTGCGCAGCGGCTTGTGCCTGTGCGAGTGTATAGGGTTCTTTTTCTCTAAAGATGCTGTTTTCTATGAGATCTTCGATTGTTTTTCTCTGAAGGAGTTTCCCGTGCTTTTTGTTTTCAAACAACTCGAAGGTGATGAAAGACTTACCGCTGTCACGTCGGAAATGATGTGGTACTTGACAGGTGTCTAAACCTTGATCTCTGTAGAATGTATCCGGTAGTGAGCAGTAGTTGAGTTTCAGCTTTCGCTCTTTGCCAGTATTCAGTGAGACGATGGTCGAGATCCCGTTTTCGTCTGCGCCATAGCCGTACCAGAACCAACCTTCGACTGAGGGAGGACACCAATCCTCGAAGGTGCATCTGTTTTTGACTTGGTTCCGGTAACGCTGAGCAAGTTGCTGGCTATTGG
This sequence comes from Candidatus Poribacteria bacterium, assembly GCA_009835515.1. GTDB lineage: Bacteria > Poribacteria > WGA-4E > WGA-4E > WGA-3G > WGA-3G. The sequence goes on along the minus strand of VXXH01000733.1, from coordinate 2,692 downwards.
TTCTTTTTGGGGGAGGTTTTTTCCAATTTGTTGAGATGTTAGGTGTATTCTCTATGAGGGTTTGGTGCTTTTTGGGCATGTGATTCTCCTATGCTTCGTATTCTTCCCACTCATCTAAAACTTTGAGATAGTCCTCGACCGAATTGTAGGTGTTTTCGGAGCAAGGTGTGTCAACGATACATGAGCCGTCAGGAAATTCGACGATATAGTAGTTGTCGTCTGACATGGCATGCCAACCACTATTTTTCTCGGCAAATTCTACGAGCGGGAGATCTGATTTTTTCCATTCACTGAAGACTTTTTCAGCATTGGTTCTGTGGGTGAATTTGGTGAAAGTGTTTGGAGACATCGCGTAGAGCTTCACTGGAAGATACTTTTCCTGTTTATTGCAGAAAACTTTCTTTTTGTGGAGCGTTTTAGCGGTTTCATCGAGTGCTTTCCTGATGTTTCCGTGGAGATCGCTGGCGTTTTCTTTGCGAAGCCGGTCGTAGATTTCTGAGAACATGTCAGAGTAGTGCCGGTGTTCCCACTTCCACCGGCTACTTTTGACTCTGTAGTATTTTAGGATTAGGATAATGTGTTGCATGATGTTCCTTTATTGGAATAGCGGTCTGGTAGCGTTTACAATATCTTCACGTTGGTCTCGGAATGCTTCGATGACTGTTCCGTATCCGGGTAAAGCGGCACCGATTTTATAGGCTTCCGATAGACACGGGTCAAGTTCATCAATAGTGAGCTCGCAGTAGGTTTCATAGAGATCGGAGTGTTCTTCCTCGAAAAGTTCCCAGTCAATCTCTCCGTCCTCGGTAGCGAAGTCTGCCATGGTGTGGGGTATTGACATGAGTAAGGCTGCCCGATCATGAGCAGCTCTTTCTTCAGGAGTAAGTCTAACAGTGTTCATGTAGGGTTTCCTTTATGAAGTGATAAGCTCGTGCCAACCGCGTAGTGATTTCATGTACGTGTGTTCGGTATTACGCTGACCTAACACTTTTGCGTTGATATAAGCAAGAGATAAGTCTTTATCTGTGCGGTTTTCTGCGATCTCGCGCCATAGGCGTAACGCTTCAGGGTGATACTCTGATGTGTTCGGAATTGTGATTTCTTGGATGATCTTGTCAAGTTCCGAAGTTACCACGATGCTAAGTAAATCTAACGCCTGTTGTATTTTTCCTTCATCGACTACCCAGGCTTGCCAGGATGGATTATGACGTATGTGTAAATCTTGATGCGGTAACAAGTCCGAGACACGCCATTCATTGAGAAGTAATGCTTTACGTGTTGATTTGTCCCATGCACAACTTGTTGTAACGACTCGCACGCCATGTGATAACTCGGTAGATGCTTCAACCGTACCGCGCATAGGACTGAAAGTTACCCAGTCTTCAATAAGTCCAGATGTTGCGGGGGGCGGCAGAAAACTATTGAAGTTGTGGATAAAAACCCGTTGACGATCTTTAACACGTGGCTTATAGATGCGGCCTTCTTCAGTCGCTTTTCCGTATGCATAGTCTACACGTTTTAGATCGTCCCGATTTTTCATCACTTCGGATATAACTTCGTATTCATCAACTTCTTTAATTGGGCGAGCACCTTTGGTTCGGAGACCTCCGAAATCGGAGTAATAGGTGATAAAACCTGTAGTCGCCAATTTTTCTTGTTCGGTGCGCTCGTCTTGGAATTTTATGTAACTCATTTTATGATCCCCTTTTGCTTTTTCTGTCATTGAGGAACGCTTGGGCTTCCTGTCCGTCTCTTTCTTCGAGAGCTTCTAAGAGATTGTTGATTCTGCTCGTGTGCCCCTCGATGATGTCTCTGTTTTTTTCCTCGTTGTCCGGGCTGACGTATGTGATCTGTCTTGCCGCATGTCTGATTAAGGCAAATAGTTCGTCTATGGTGAGTTCAGAAGTGTTCATAAAGTTCTCCTGTCAGATTTTCCAGCGCGGCGGCGACGTGATCTGAAAGCCTCGCGGCGTTTTTGGCGTTCAAGTTTTACCTCATAATGTGATAGCGCAATACCGCTGGTGATTAATAGAACAGCAAGTAGGAAATAGATCATGGGTGGTAGTGTCCTTCCGAGCCTGTGCATCCGGCACTACAATCCATAAACTCTAACATTTCTCCGTCTTCGATTGTCCAGTGTTCTTCCATGACTGCATCACAGAAATCACAGGAAGCAACTTGTACAACGTGGTGATTTATTAGCGTGATCCGCTCTACACCGGCATCGTTGAGTTCTTTTTGCGTGGTATAGCGGTTACCGTCTTTGTCCTCAAGAGCCATGATTTCACCGGTCATTGCGATTTCAGCCTGTCATTCCTCGCCAGTGAATCCGCCGTTCTTGAAAAATATCTGTGCCCGGCATTCTTCTGGGATTGTATTGAATTCAATTGCCATGTTTGGTTTTCCTTTTATTGTGAATTTCCCTGTGTTGGAAGTTTGAACGCGAGTTGAAATTCAACAGATTTAATCGTTGATGGGATCTGATCCGTGCTGAAAATCTTTTCGCCGTCTGGGTTATCGTCGATGGTGAAAAAGTAGTTGCCATTCTCATCGGAGCATAGCGTGCAGTCGATTCGGTGCCGATCGAATGGTGATTTTGTTTTCGGATAGAGAATAATCATCGAGTGCTCGATATTTGGAATCGATACAAGCAATTCATTCAGTTTCATCTTAAAAAATTCTCCTTTTAAAA
>VXXH01000259.1 GCA_009835515.1 Candidatus Poribacteria bacterium | reverse complement strand
GTTGGGGGAATTGCCGGAAATACCTGACCACCTGCCGCTGTTGTTATTGCCGAACCACAGCACATGGTGGGATGGGTTCTTTGTTTACTTACTCAACAAACGGATATTTCACCGGACTGCCTACCTGATGATGTTAGAAACGCAGCTATCAAAATATAAATTCTTCAGGAAAATAGGGGCTTATTCAATTGAACCCGAAAATCGGCGCGGTATCATAGCGTCACTTGAATACACCGTGGAACTACTGAACCGAAAAATGTCGCTCGTCTCTGTTTTTCCGCAGGGACAACTATTGCCGTGGCATACGCGTCCGCTTGGCTACAAGCGCGGTGTTGAGTGGATTTTAGAGAAATATGGTAAACCGGTCACTGTGTTGCCGTTAGCAATTCGGACCGAGTTCCTCGGTGAAAAACGTCCGAGTGTATTCTTTTTGTTCGGAGAGATCCACTCGTTTGAAGCAGGCACATTTGGTAGGATGGATTGGCTCGAAGAGACTGAAACCGCATTGTTAGACGACCTTGCTTCAAAGATCCTTCGTCAAGAAGTGGGGCAAAATCTATTGCGCTGAAAGGTCGGTACTGCCTTGTTTATACTGATGCTTATTTCCATAGTGCTGTTAGCAGTTGTTTTGGCAGTCGCGTTGTTTAATGCTGCGACTGCACCGATGCTGAAGAAATCCATCAGCCTCCAGAAATGTCCGCGTGTCTCGGTGTTGATTCCGGCTCGGAACGAGGCAGCCAACATCAGTGCTTGTATTGAAGGATTCCAGTCTCAAAACTACGATAACTTTGAGATTCTTGTCCTTGATGACCAGTCTACTGATCAGACGGGCACAATTATTGAAAAATTCGGCGAACAGCATCCTGAAGTTCAGGCCCTCCGAGGCAAATCTTTACCTGCTGGATGGTTAGGGAAAAACTGGGCGTGCCATCAACTGAGCCAGTATGCAAATGGAGAGATACTGATTTTCACGGATGCCGATAACCGTCCCGCGCCGAACGCGATTGCGAATACTGTTGCCTACATGCAGAAGTTGGAGCTTGGGTTCCTCTCGGCGTTTCCTGAGAAGGTGACGGGGAGCTTGACAGAAAAACTCGTCGTGCCGGCAGTGGATATGTTCGTTTACGCCGGGCTTCCGTTATGGTTGACATATTTCAGTCGTTTTCCATCGCTTGCCGCTGCGAGCGGTCTCTGGATCGCCTTCACGCGCGATGCATATCAACGGATCGGTGGACATCAGGCGGTATCAAATCAGATTGTTGAGGACGTTGAACTAAGCCGATTGGCAAAGAAGAGTGGTATCAGAATCTTGACATTGGCGGGCACTGGTGTGGTGTCTTGCAGGATGTATCATTCGTTCAGTGAGGTATGGAACGGATTTTCCAAAAACCTCTTTGGGCTGGTACACTACAAAACGATACCGTTCTTTACGCTAATGCTGGCACTATTTACAACGTGTGTGCTGCCCTACATCACTGTCTGGTTTGTGTCGCTTAGAGAACTATCAATCGTCGCGATCGTTATGAACATCGCCATGCGGATGGTGCTCGCACTTAAATATAGGCATCCCTTCTTTACGAGCGTGATTTTGCATCCGTTTGGCATCTTATTGACCTTATTGATTGGTATTAATTCATTCTTCCAAGTCAGACGCGGTCGCTTGCAGTGGAAGGGACGACAGATTAATCTGCAGGTGAACGAATAAGTGAACAAACTAAAGATCGGGGTGCTTTATCTACTTTTAGGTACGGGTGGGTTATGGCATATACTCAGTGTGCTCCAAGGGACCATGCGAGTCCTCGCTTCGCCAATCATGTTCGGCTTAGCACTATGGCTATTTTGGGAGTGTTGGCGGATATATCCGACGTCTGAAAGGTCAAAATTCGCCATAGTGAGCATAAGCGTTATTGTCGGGAGTTTTGGGGTTGAATGGCTCGGTGTTCGGACTGGGGTGGTTTTCGGTGCGTACGTGTACGGGCAAACGTTGGGTCCATCAATTGGCGGTGTGCCAATTAGTATCGGGTGTGCTTGGTTTGTGATGCTTATCGCCTCAACCGCTGTTGTTCAGAAAATTGCACCGAAATCTTTAGCCGAAAGTCGTTTCAAAATAGCGTTTTTGGTGGCGTTGTTGATGGTCTGTTTTGATCTGCTGCTGGAACCGGCAGCAGTGAAATTGGATTATTGGACGTGGATGAACGACCATATTCCTTTACAAAACTATCTGATGTGGTTCGGATTGAGTTTTATCTTTGCGACAATCGGTTTACAAACTGGCGTATTTCGCCGACCGTTCCCGCGGATTACGATTCACTTCTATTTCGCACAACTGGCTTATTTCGGACTCGTGGTCTTGAAAAGTTAAAAATATGAAAACAACAAACAAAGGTCTATTCATTGCGATAACCATCGTCGGCGTGTGGGGATTGAGCCTCACACTTTTACTCACGCTTGATGTTGCGCTCATCAACATTGTGCTGATACCTGTTGGGATACTTTGCCAGACGTTTCTCTATACAGGTCTGTTTATCACAGCACACGACGCAATGCACGGATCAGTGTGTCCAGCACATCCACGAATCAACAACGTAATTGGTGCAATCGCTGTTAGGCTATACGCGTTGTTTTCATATCGCAAATTGTTAGATAAGCACTGGACACACCACCGAACACCGGCAAGTGCTGCAGACCCTGACTTTCATGATGGCAAACATAGCGGTTTCTTGGAGTGGTATTTTCGTTTTATGAGAGAATACCTCAGTTGGTGGCAGATCATCGGAATGGCGATTGTATTTCAGATGATGGAATATGTTTTGATGATTCCTACTATTAACCTAATTCTGTTTTGGGTTTCTCCAGCACTGCTTAGCACGTTGCAACTGTTTTATTTTGGGACATATCTGCCGCATCGCCTACCGGAGGGTGGATATGACAACCCACACCGAGCGCGAAGTAATGCGTATTCGACACTTTGGTCGTTTATCACCTGTTACCATTTCGGTTACCATTGGGAGCATCACGAGCATCCGTACGTGCCTTGGTGGCACTTGCCAACGATACGCAAGACAAGGAATCTTCAGCAATGAGCCTGACAATTGCCACTATGATAACACTTGCGACAGCGGGACTCCTATGGCTTTTCTTTCGACCGCCGTTTGGAAAGAATATCGTTCGCCTGAACACAGACCAACGGGTCGTCGCACTTACTTACGATGACGGACCGAATCCGCCTTATACGGATCGGTTGCTGGATGTTCTCGCTAAGCACAATGTAAAAGCCACATTTTTCATGATTGGAAATCGGATTGAAAAACACCTCGAAACGGTAAATCGGGTTATCGCTGAAGGGCACCAGATTGGCAATCACTCATACAGCCACCCGCTGCTGGGTTTCTTGCCACCATTCTATGTGCAACAGCAAATTGAATGCACGGATGACCTAATTCGGCAATACGGGATTACAGAGAAGGCGGTATTTCGAGCACCGGTATTAACAAGGTTTCTACCAGTCGCTTATGTGCTTGCGAAAGGCGATCGAACGCATATCAGTTGCGATGTATGGAGTTGGGATTGGACGACACAGAACCCTGACAAGATCACTGAAACAGTATTAAGGAAGACAAAACCGGGTTCAATTATCGTCCTACACGATGGGAAAGCAGAAAATAAGAATGCAGACCGTTCAGGGACAATCGAAGCGACAGACCGAATCATCACGGCACTTAAACAAGACGGATACCGGTTTGTGCGGTTGTTGGATTGCCTCGCAGTGGAGAGTCATCAGAGTTAACAGTTTGCCGCTTCCACGGAAATTTTTGCGTGAAAAGCGTTTATATCGCCTATTTCACTCCATTGGTCTCCAGTTGCACATAATTTAAAGCGTTGACCATGATCGAACTGATACGTAATTTGTCCAGATTCACCGGGGAATATCCCCCAGACTCTGGTAAGTGCGCCAAGTGCCTTCTTATATTCATCGCTTTCTTGGCTGTTCCATTCTGTAGGATCAATGCCGTCAGGCACTTTTTCCGTCGGGAGTTTTTTGTCTCCGTCAAGGAGATGGAAAATCCCTATTCCGTTGTCTCTCCCGACTTGGATGTTGGCAGTGAGTGTGCCACCACCTTCAAACGCCGTGGCATCAATGTAGACAACAGTGTAATCCTGATGTGCGAGCATCGGGGTACGAAAAGTATCTACGATCTCCTTTGAGGGTTGCTCCGGCGTAAGGATGAGATCACCCAACCCGGGACGTTTTCCTTCCAAGGACTCCCTGAGAAATAGTAGGTAAGGTTCGGCATGGTCATCAGACTCCGTCAGTTTGTCAAGGAACATATAAGCCGCGTGATCGGGTTCCGTCATGTTGTCGAGAAATATATTGTAGTCTATGCCACCCATCGCTTCAAACTCCGGTGAGATAACCAAACAATCCACTGGTGAACCCTTTTTCCAGGTTTTGATAATTGCTTGTGCTAAGGGATGGCTTGTGTCGAAGGTCTTACCTTCGCGTTCGCGTCGCCTTGCAATCGGTTCTCGCAAACTCGGCGTTCGTCCTAACTCCGCGTTGGGGACCCATGTGTTGATGAAGTTTTCGTTCAAAAATTCTATGATTCGATCTTCAGAGAGCTCAACTGCTCTCAGGATTTTACCAGTCCCTCAGCACCCCTCGTCAAAGAGCGGCCCATCCACTGAGATGACATGGATCGGTTTCCCTTGTGCGGGTGCCATCTCCAAGGCTTCTTCCAGCGATACCCAGTTGATTTGCTGAAACTCATAGAAACACGATACGAGCGCGCGTTCGGCTTCTTCTTCGGTGATTGACGTGGTGAATTCGACATCATGCGGTTGTGTACCAGCAGAGAGTTCCATTTTCGGACAAAAACCGATCTCCGCGGCAGTCCCTTCATCTCGCGTCCAACCCGCGTCGAAGTTCAGTGTCGTTGGCGGCACGTACAACTTGAAAGAGACGATCTTTTCTTGGCATCGGTCAATGGCGAGATGTCCAGCAAATTGTGACGGCGTAAATTTACCGCGCTCCATGATGAATTCGGCATGGATACGGAACATAATTTCAGCGAGTTCGTCATTGTCCGCGCGCAGACATGCCCACAACCCGCGAGAATCCCCAGAATCAATGGTCAGTTTCAGGCGTGGATTGGGATGTAGTTGTTTCAGTAACGTTAGTACGCCCTCTTCTTGAACCTCCCAACATTCACCGACCGAAACCGATTCCGATGGAAGAAACGCTTGAAAAACGGATGTTGGATACTGTTTGTCTGGTTCGGCAACCCGAAAGTTCGCCAATTCATCCCACTCCACGTGGAAGTTGTATTGCGTGTATTCGATCGGTGCGATGAACCCTTTGACGTTGACTTCTGCGTCGCTGTTGAGATTAAGTGTGATTTTGTTTTTTAAGGTTTCCATGTCAGTTCTCCTCTACAGAAATTTTTGCCTTAAAAGCGTTGGTACTGCCTTTCTCACGCCTACCGTAACACCCGGTGGCACCCAACTTAAAAAACTGACCTCGGTCAAAACGATGCGTGAGTTGCCCTGTCTCATCGGGTTCGAGCCATACAAAAGCAAGTCTTTTATTTTTAGGCACCCGTTCATCCATTGGAAGCTCGCTATCACCATCAACCAAAAAGAAGTGACCTTCCGCATCGGCTCTACCGGTTTCAATATCAACGGTTAGCGTGCCACCATTTTCAAATGCCCTTGTATCAATGACAACGACTGTGTAATCCTTATAGCCAACCGTCGGTGTTCGGAAAACATCCATGACCTCCTGAGAAGACACCTCACTGTTCAAAATAATATTACCCAACCCGGGTTGCTTTCCCGCTAAAGCTTCCTTAAGAAATATAAGGTAACTCTCCTCGTCTCGGCGTTTAAATTTATTCCAATTGTCGTCAAAGAACTCATTAACCAGCAGTCTGCCCATCAATTCAAACTCTGGTGAGATGACGAAACAATCCACGGGTGAACCTTTCTTTGATCCGGTCTTCCACCCTTTTATAATGGCTTGTGCCAATGGATGGCTTGTGTCAAAAGTCTTACCTTCACGTTCGCGTCTTTTGGCTATCGGTTCTCGCAAACTATGTTTACGCCCTAATTCAGCATTGCCTACCCAGGTATTGATGAAATTATCGTTCAGGAATTCAATGTTTTGATCGTCAGAGAGAGCACCTGCTCTCAGGGTTTTGCCACTCCCTCAGCAGGATTCGTCGAAGAGCGGGCCACTTATCGAGAGGGCATGAATCGGTTTCTGTTCTGCGGGTGCCATCTCTAGTGCTTCTTCCAGCGGTACCCAGTTAACTTGCGCCGACTTGTAAAAACATAACATCAGTGCTTGCAATGCTTCCGCTTGGGTGATGGCTTCTGTGAATTTAGCATTTTGCAAGACCTCTTGTACATCGGTACAAAGTTCCATTTGCTGGCAAAAGCCGGCATCGGCTGCGCGGAGTCCTTCCCTAATTCTCCAACGTACATCGAAGTTCAGTGTGGCTTCCGGAACATACATCTTGAAGGCAGCAACTTTCTTTTCGAGCCGATCGATAACCACATGTCCGGCAAACTGCGATGGCACAAACCAACCTTTTTCTAAAACGAATTCCGCGTGGATACGGAACAGAATCTCAGCAAACGCATTATTGTAGGCGCGTAGGCACGCCCACAAACCGTAAGAATCCTCCCCACCAATTTCCAACTCCAATTGCGGGTTTGGACTGAGTTGCCGCAGCAGCGTTAGCGTGCCTTCTTCTTCAACCTGCCAACATTCACCCACCGAAACCGGTTCCTGTGGCAGAAAAGATTGAAAAACCGAAGCAGGATATTGCTTTTCGGGTTCAGCAATTCGGAGATTCGCTAATTCGTCCCACTCTACGTGGTAGTTCCGTTTCGTGTATTCAATCGGAGCGATGAAGCCTTTGACAGACACTTCTACGTCCCCGTCAAGATTAAGTGCAATCTTGTTGTTGAAAGTTTTCATTTTCGGTATGAACTTCCTTTTTGGTATAAGATACCATTGCTATCAGAAGGCGGTAATGATTCGCTTATACACGTTTTTGGATGCACTTATCTGAATCATGCCGTATCAATGAAGCCTCGCAAATACTACATTCATCTGGACGTTTCTGCTGGTTCTACAGAAATTCTTGCTTGAAAGGCATTGACAGACGCTTCGTCATCCACCCGTTCGGCAGAGGCAATTACGAGTTTAAAAACTTGACTTCGGTAGAAAGGATACGTAATTTGTCCGGTTCCACCGGACGGAATGTCTGTTGCATTGGCAAACGAATGATAGTAGCGCAGCCCGCGTTCTGTGGGGAACTCGATATCGCTATCGTACAAATAGAAGGAACCAGAGAGTTCGGCACTCCCGACACGTATATCAATAGTCAGTACCCCACCCTTTTCAAAGGCAGTCGCATCAATTGTTACGATAGTAGAATCCTGAGATCCGGTTTCTGGGATCCGCAAAATATCCAAAACTTCTAACGTGGGCTGCGTAGGATTGAGAATAACGGTTAAATCCGTTAAGAACGGTTTAAAAGGGCTGTCCTGCTGAGGTGTATCTTCTTCCTCACCTAATAGATAAGCGAAAGAGTTATCAGTATTAAATCCCGGATATTTCCCTTCCACGGCTTCAATCAGAAAGAGTCGATAATTTTCTGCTGCTGTTCTGCCACCCTCTAAGCCGTGACCGCCGAAGAGGTATTTATTCAAAGCGAGTTTACCTTTCAATTCAAAATCAGGCGATATGACGAGACAATCCACAGGCGAGCGTTCCTGCCAACCCTTTTTGATCGCTTCTGCTAAGGGATGGGTAGTGTCAAACGATTTAGATGCGTGCGCGTATCTTTTGGCAATATATTCTCGCACACTCGGCTTCCTGCCTAACTCAAAATTAGAGACCCATGTATTGATAAAATTTTCGTTTAAAAATTTAATGACTCGGTCATGAGAGAGAGCACCTGCTCTCAGGCTTTTACCGCTCCCTCAGCATGCCTCATCGGTGAGTGGACCATCCAATGAAATGACATGAACAGGCTTCTGTTGTGCAGGTGCCATTTCCAATGCTTCCTCCAACGATACCCAGTTAATGCGCTGCGATTTGTAGAATTGCTGGATTAAAAGACGTTTGGCTTCTTCTTGTGTGATTATTTTTGTAAATTCGGTGCCTTGTAGAACATCTTGTGTCCCGGCACGGAGTTCCATTTGCGAGCAATAACCGCAATCTGTAATCCATCTCGGCGCGTCCCAACCTTCCAGTGTCGTTTCCCAATTAACGTCAAAGTTTAGTGTGCCTGGAGGGACGTGCATCTGAAAGAAAACAATAGTCTCTTGTGCCCGATCAATAATGAGATGTCCAGCAAACTGTGAGGGTGTGAACCAGCCGTCCGTTAAGGCAAATTCCGCGTGAATCCGAAACACAATATCAACAAATTGATCGCTGTAAGCGCGCAGACACGCTCGGAGCCCTTTACACTCTTCTAAGCCGTGCATCTCCGCACGCATCTCCAGAGAAGCGTTGGGATGCAGTTGTTCCAGCAATTTTTGGACACCGGCTTGTTTAATTTCCCAGCATTCACCCATCGAAACAGCTTCGGTTGGGAGAAAATCACGAAAAACGGCGGCAGAATACTGCTTTTCTGGTTCTGCAGCGCGCAAGTTCGCCAACGCATCCCATTTCTTATGAAAGTTGCCTGCGGTATGCTCAATCGGCGCGATGCAGCCTTGGACAACGACCTCAGCGTCTTCGTCAAGATTAAGCGTGATTTTGTTCTTGATCGTTTTCATTTCGATTTTCCTCTACAGAAACTTTTGCGATAAAAGCGTTTATGCTCCCTTTTTCACTCCAACGGTTTCCAGTAGCACACAATTTAAAAAGTTGACCTTGCGCAAAACGGTAAGAGATTTGCTCCGTATCGCCGGGGTCTACGTGCCATACTGTGGCAAGTGCGTCAAGGGCTTTCACATACTCTGCACCTTGCTGACTATTCCATACTTCGACATCAATGCCGTCAGGTGCTTTTTCTGTCGGGAGTTCTCTGTCGCCATCAAACAGATGGAACTTCCCCTTTGCATCGTCCCCACCCACTTGGATATTGATAGTGAGCGTACCACCGTCTTCAAAGGCTGTGGTATCAATCACGAAAACAGTGTAATCTTGATGCACCACCATCGGCGTGCGAAACGTGTTCAATACCTCCAAAGAGGGTTGTTCTTTTTTAAGGATAAGATTCCCCAATCCGGGGAATCTTCCTACCAAGGCATCCTTTAGAAATGTAAAATAGTACGCATACGCTCGGAGGCCTCTACTCCTACTGGCGTCGCCGAGGTCATTGCCATGGTGCCTGCCCATTAATTCGAGATATGGTGAGATAACGAAACAATCCGCTGGTGAA
>VXXH01000003.1 GCA_009835515.1 Candidatus Poribacteria bacterium | reverse complement strand
ATGCACGGGACCGTTTTTCCGTCGCTCTGCACATATTTTTTTGGGTTTTCTTGCGTAATCGGGTGCTTCGGATTAACAATCTGTCCGTTCGCATCTGTCACAGTTATTTGCGTAAATGCACCTTTCGTTGCGACACTGAAAAAAGGGACAAGAAGGTCAAATTTCCCGTTCTGAATATTGAGTTCCAGTGGGATGGCTTCCTTCACAGTATAATTCGTTTTAGGCGTTGAAAGTTGGAGTTCTGCGAGGGTTGTGGGGGCTTCTGTTTCCGCAGTTGACGCAGTTTCATCAGTTTCAGGTTGGGTTGCTGTTGTCTGCATACCTCCAAGGCATCCAGTAAGTATCGCAACACTCAGCAAAAGACAAAAGAGAAGGAACTTTGGTGTTATTTTCAGATATGCAATATCGCTAAATATCATTTGATCGCTCCTGATGTATTATGGGTTTGCTATAATGTGATGCCTAACCCAGATCGGTCAGGCACTTCAATAGATCCATTAACTATTTTCTCTGGCGGTTCAGTAAGCGAAGCGCGCCACTCTACTTCTCCCCATGCGTATTCAAGGATTGCGAAGTTGGTTACACTTGCCATGCATTGCACGCTTGCAGCGGTTGCGACAGGCCCGCTCGGATTGTGGGGTGTTACGCTCACATTTCGCGCGGCGGCGAGCGTGGCTATTTTCTTGAGTCCCGAAAGTCCGCCGACATGTTTGACATCTGGCAAGATGTAGTCAACATGTGTTTGGGTTAGCAATCTATCAAAGTCCGTGAGGGTCCGTAAACGTTCACCCGTTGCGATCGGGATCCCGATGGAACGGCTTATATGCGCGAAGGCATCCAGATTCTCCAACGATACGGCATCTTCAATCCAAAAGAGGTGTAGGTCCTCGAGTTCTTTTGCGACTTGGATGATAATACCCGGATTAAAACGGCTGTGGCAATCCACCATCAGGTCAATATCCCCGCCGATCGCTGCGCGAATTGTACGGATGCGATCAATACCTAAACAAATAGCGGGTGTTAAACTCCCACGCGAAATATTAGCGACTGAAACATCGTCAAAGGGGGCACATTTTATGGCGGTGAAACCTTCTGCAACGGCGCGCTCGGCGTTGTTAGCGAACCCGAAAGGGCTGCGATCCAGGGTTGCGCGGTTGATATTCGCGTAGAGGCGAATTTTTTCTCGACACTTGCCACCTAACAGTTGATAGCTTGGTACGTCTAATGCCTTGCCAGCGAGATCAAACATCGCCTGTTCAATTCCGCTGAGTGCGGTATGATAGGTATGGCTTTCAGTGTCTCGGTAGAAACGTTGGCGGAATGCCCCCAGTTGAAACGGATTCCATCCGCTGAGTGCGGGTTTGAGGGTATCAATGATATGTCGAACGCGGTTATCATCTCTACCGTGGGAAGCCTCGCCGACCCCGGTGGTGCCGTTATCAGCGTGTACCTTAACGAAGAGCCAATTGCCGCGGTAGTTTACCTGAATGACCTCAGTCTCTATGTCTGTGATTTTTAGTGTCTGCATTTGTGATGGGATAATGTGGCGTGGCGAGGCATTTATGCCTCGCCTCAGAGAATTTTCGTTAGGATGCAGCTGCCCATTTCACGCCTTGCGTGAGGAATTTCTGCATCCCTGTGCGCTCAAAGGTGCCTGGTCCATGACCTAAAGTGGTATAGAAAACTCGTCCGGAACCGTAAGGCTTTACCCACGCCATAGGATGCGCCTTGCCGAACCACTCAGCGGATGCCAAAACATGGATATGCGGGTCGTGTGCAGAGATATAAATCTCATCTTCCACATCAAAATCTTCAACGCCTTGGGTCGTTGGGTGTGCGTCATCCTCAATATGGACTGTAAAGGTTGAGCCAGGTGGATGCCAATTGGAAGCCCCCCCGATAAGATCCATGGCGCGCCCGCCGATCCACCACGCCGTGCCGTGAATACCGACTAATCCTTTGCCTTCGCTTACAAATTGGAATAAACCGTCTTCTTCATCTGAGGTTAAATCGGACACACGTGCGACAGATCCGTCCTCTTGGCGTTCCGTGCGCGTGAAGCCGGTGCCAAAGACGCACGCATCATAGGTCTGTAACTCGGATGATGCTAAGATCCCTTTATCATCGGTTAACGTTGCTGAGATGTCAGCATCTTCGGAAAGAAAATCGTGGATGACGCTGGCACTTGCATTAAAACGGTGGTTTTCACCTGACAGTACAAGGATTTTCGACATGAGAGTCTCCTTAGGAACGGCACTAAAGCCGCCGCTCACGCTGCGTAGTTGAACATAAGAACTGCACTTTGTGGCAACAGTTTAATGCAAAATCTAAATTGTGTCAAACCAATTCTGAAAAAAGATAATTTTGACGGATAAATCTTAACAATCCCAAGCATTTATGCTTGGGTCCAACCCCGTCAATCGCTTCTTGGCGTCAAAAAAGATTTGCTTTTTAGGTAAAATTGTGGTATAACTATACAATAGGGTGGCGGTGGACTTCATCTCCCACTTGGGAGTGCCACGGCACCGTTTGAAGCGGTGTTACGGTGTAAAGGACAAACGATGTATACCACACTTTACAAACTTTTCCGTGCACCACGCAATCGGAACCTGAAGCGAAAGACGTGAATCGCACATACAATATGGAATTATTTCCTCGGTTGGCAACGCACGCGCTACTCACTGGGGTTGCCGTACATGTCTTTCTATGAGATGTCGCGTGCGTTTACCATACTAAAGAACTCGCATCCTGAGTTATTTTCGCATTGGCGAGAGCTGAACACTTGGTCTGCCCGTGAGATTCTCAAACGCCTTGATGAAGGGTATCAGCGTTTCTTTAGCGGTCTTGCCAAACGTCCGCCGAAGTTTCGGTCATGGCGTAAGCCTTATTCATTTACGATATGCCAATCGGGTTTCAGGTTTGCTGATCCTGAAGAAGGCGACTTTGGTTTTGGTATCTATGGCGATAAGGTGCGTATCATGCGGAAGCACTATCGATTTAACCTGAGCCGCCCGATATTTGGCAATATCAAAACTGTTACCGTGAAAGCGGATGCAGTTGGAGATTTCTATATGTCTGTCAGGACAGACCACATCGCAACCGAAGTCACCCCCAAGACGGGTCAAGCTGCAGGTTATGATTTCGGTATCAAAACGATGTTCACCTGTTCGGATGGCACACAACACGAGTCGCCTCACTTTTACCAGACAGCACATTCTGATTTACAATGGGGCCAACGAAAATTCTCAAGTAAGCAGAAAGGGAGCAACAACTCTGAACGTGGACGTCTCAACACGGCGCGCGTTCACCGTAAAATCAGACGGCATCGCGAAAACCATCATTGGAAACTTGCCAAGCGGCTGGTCCATCAATACGATGCCCTTTGTTTTGAGACTCTCACTTTTGAAGGTATGAAACGCCTCTGGGGCCGCAAAGTCTCTGATATCGCGCCTTATGCGTTTCATCTGAAGTTGCGGCATCAAGCCAAGAAGCATGGAAAAGCCCTTTGCTATATTGATAAATTTGAACCGACTTCGAGAACGTGTAGCCATTACGGACACGCTCAATTGTTCATGGACTTGTCGGTGCGTCAATGGCATTGTCATCGTTGTAAGACCGATCACCATCGCGATGTCAACGCTGCGATCAACATTCTTAAGGTTGGGGCATCAACCTTTGGGTTAGAAGGTGTCAGACTTGCGATTGCAAGCAACCCTCGCCGACTTCATCCGAAGTCTATACCCCACGATCCGCACAGAAAAGCAACGGATTCTCTTTAGAAGAATCCCACTGCTTCAGCTGTGGGAATATGTCAAAATAATGTTGCAACGTGATACAATAGAATTAATATATTTAAGTAAAGAATCGGATGGAAGGTATGAAAACGAATAGTGTTACGTTGACCCTTGGGCAGATTGCTGCCGGGGGTATCATTGGACTGGGAGGCGGTTGGGTTTGCCTGTTTGTCTTTGAGAATTTTATTTGGCAGATGCTGCTCGGGGATCGGGTCAATCACGGTTTCTGGGTCGGTTTATTTCTTTTTATCTCACTGAGTGTTACGTATGGGGTTGTAATTATGGGAGCGAGCGTAGGGATGCGGTTTGTGAGTCAGAGATTCGGTATTGATATTCCGTTGAAGCCGCTCTGTTCGGGCGCGTTTTTGGGGCCACCGGCTGTTGTTGGCTTGCTTGCGCTTCTTAACGTGCCGTGGGAGATATTTGGTAAACCGAACCTGATTCTGGCGTTGCTAATCCCTGTGCTTAAGACGCTCGCGTATATTATTTCGTTACCGATGCGTGGGTGGGTGTTTGTCGGTTTGCCAGTTGAAATTTTGTATATCCTTGCTATCCGAATCGGGGGAATATTAGGTTACAGATTAGCAACAGCGGAAACGACTAAGATGAGTTGGTGGTGGACACTCTCCTAAAACGGCTTTGCTCAGGTGCGTTTTTAGGTCCGCCGGCTGTTGTCGGTTTGCTTACGCTGCTCAATCATATCCTTGCTATCCGAATCGGGGGAATATTAGGTTACAGATTAGCAGCAGTGAAAGCGACTAAGGTGAGTGCAGAACATGCATAGATTTGCGAAGGGCTTCCTTGATGAACAGTTCCGAAAATTTAAGAGCGCATGCTGGAGGGTTTAACCATCAAAATGCAGTATGATGATAAGCCGAGGGACGAGTGTGGTGTCTTCGGTATTTTCGGCCATCCAAGAGCCGTAGAGTTGACGTATCTGGGGTTACGTGCCCTTCAGCATCGAGGGCAAGAGAGCAGCGGCATTGTTGCATCAGATGGCGAGAAATTTACGTATCACCACGGCATGGGTCTGGTACACTCTGTGTTTAGTGCTGAGACTTTAGGGAAACTGGAAGGTCATATCGCTATTGGGCACAACCGCTATTCGACGGCGGGGGCAAGCACGCTTGAGAATGCGCAACCTCTGGTCCGGAATTACAAACAGGGGCCGCTCGCGCTTGGACACAACGGCAATCTTGTCAATGCTGTGCACATTCGGAATCATTTGGAGAACGCTGGCTCTATCTTCAGCACACGTTTGGACACGGAAGTCATTTTCCACTTGATAGCACATTCGCGGAAGCAGGCTTTAGAGCATAGGATCGTTGATGCGCTACGAAGTGTTGAAGGAGCATACTCGTTCGTATGTATGGATAATACGACGTTGATGGGGGCTCGCGATGCGCACGGGTTCCGTCCATTGTGGCTCGGTAAGCTGGGTAATGCGTATGTGTTAGCCTCCGAAACGTGTGCCTTTGATGTCATTGAAGCGGAACCGATACGCGAGGTAGAACCGGGAGAATTGGTATTTATACGCTCTGCACATCTGGGTTTAGAGTCGTTGCGCTTTCATAAGAGACAGTCGGAGTTATCGCAGTGTATCTTTGAGTATATCTATCTGGCGCGGCCGGATAGCATGATGTTCGGGCACAGTGTGAATAACCCGCGCCGAGAGTTCGGCAGGCAACTGGCGCGCGAACACCCGGTCAAAGCGGATGTTGTGATCCCGGTGCCTGATTCCGCGACGATTGCTGCGCTCGGCTACGCTGAGGAGTCTGGCATTCCGTTCGATTTAGGGTTATCGCGGAACCCTTTCGTTGGCCGCTCTTTCATGAACCCGACGCAGGATATCCGAGAACTGATGGTGAAAGTGAAGTTGAACCCGATCCGCGATGTGTTGCGGGGTAAACGGGTTGTGCTCGTAGACGATTCGATTATGCGTGGGACAAATAGCAGAAAGCTTATTAAAATCGTTCGGCAGGGCGGCGCGACAGCCGTACACCTCCGAATTGCATCGCCGCCAAATAAGTTCCCATGCTTCTACGGCGTAGACACACCGACGCGTGGGGAATTAATTGCGAGTTCGCACACGATTGACGAGATACGGAAGTATATCCGCGCGGATAGTCTCGGTTATCTAAGTATTGAAGGGTTGCTAAATTCGGTGAAGGCATCTCAGGATTTTTGCACCACCTGTTTTGATGGAGAATATCCTATCCCACTTGTGGAAGAATCTTCAGAACAACTGCCGTTGATTATGTAGATTCACTGAATGTTTTAATGATAGTCTTAGCACCTACGAGGAAAATTTTTATGCTGATTTTTAGGCAAAATAAAAAAAGTGGGAATCAGAAAAGACCGAATCCGATAGGCACACCCCAAGGACGCAATACGCTTATTTCTCTGCTGATTTGTGCGATTCTCGGAATGGTTTTGAGTTGGGTGCTTCCTGTACTGCTTGAGAAGTTGCGGCCGAATATAAAACCTGAAAAAGCGCAGGAGATCGGTGTTCTCGTTGCTTTAGGTATTAGCGGTGTTGTGTTAGTCATTAGTTTGTTAAGACCGAGGAAAAGCGTTTCTCCACTTCGCAGACAATTATTGAAGGAACAGGAGAAATCAGATGGCAGATAGAAAGCAGTTGACGTATGCTAATGCCGGGGTTTCGTTTGAAGCAGAGTCCGAAGCAATATCTCGGCTTAAACCTCTCGTCCAGACGACCTACCGCCCTGAGGTACTCAGCGATGTTGGGAGTTTCGGGGGGCTTTTTGCGCTCAAATCGTATCAAGAGCCGGTGCTTGTTTCCAGTACGGATAGTGTTGGTACAAAGTTAAAGGTCGCGTTTAAAGTAGGGCGACACGACACCGTTGGCTTTGATATTGTTGCGCATTGTGGTAACGATATTGTTGTGCAGGGAGCGGAACCGCTTTTCTTTTTGGATTACATTGGCATCAGCAAGGTGGAACCCGCGGCGATTGAAGGTATTGTGACAGGTCTCGCAGCGGGATGTCGAGAGATTGGTTGCGCCTTAATCGGTGGTGAGATCGCAGAGTTGTCAGATATTTATACGCTCGGTGAATACGATTTGGTCGGGACGATTGTCGGTGCTGTAGAGAAAGCCGATGTAATTACCGGAGAAGAGATTGCGCCCGGGGATCAACTCATCGGATTAGGCTCGACAGGTTTACATACCAACGGCTTTTCACTCGTCCGCCGCATTGTATTTGACAAGTGTGGCTATGATGTTAATACTTATCTGCCTGAACTCTCTGCAACAGTGGGACAGGCACTGCTTGAGTGCCACAAAAGTTACGTGAAATCTGTTCTGGAACTTTGTAAGGTGTGCAAGATTAAAGGGATTGCCCATATCACCGGTGGCGGATTGCCTGGGAATGTGCTACGGATTCTGCCGGACGGATGTGTCGCTGACATTCAGAAAGGGACATGGGAGATTCCGCCGATTTTTCCGTTTTTACAGGAAAAAGGGAATGTTGAAGAGGTAGAGATGTACAGGGTCTTCAATATGGGAGTAGGGATGGTAGTCGTGCTTGCCGCTGATGCTGTTGATGACGCTTTAAAGTCCCTCAACGCATCTGGGGAATCTACCTATCGTATCGGTGAGGTGGTCGCGGGCGAAAAAGGGGTGCAAGGTGTCGGTTCCTAATACAGACGCACAGACGAGTCCGCCATTTTTGGATGATGCTGCACTGCAAGCGTTGAAGGCTTTGCTTGATGAAACACACCCCCAGGTCATTTTAGCAGCGTTCCAAAATGTAGACGATGACGACGCTGCGCTGTTTTTTGTGATGTGTACGCAGCTGAAAAGTGAATCTATCGAAAACGCCCTCGCTGCACATATTGGAAAAGTTTTCGCGATGTTACCGTTTGATAAACAGGTCCGCATCGCTGAGAAGGTGACGACAACAGAGATCGTTGATGCCGAACGCGCGACACAAATCTGGGACGAACAGATTGCCAGGATTAAGGAGGCACTCCAGAAAACGGCCTTCTTGGGTGAAGGCGCAGCAAACCTTGCTAAACTGCTGTCCTATATGGATATAGCAGGGCAGAATCGGTTGTTGGAAAGATTGGCAGAGAGACAACCGGAGGTGGTGGAGAGCGTCTCTGAGAAACTGTTTACCTTTGAAGATTTAAGTAATTTGGAGAATGAAGCGATCAAAACTATCCTGCAGGTATTAGACAAGCCGACCTTGGCTCTTGCCCTACACAATGCCCCACCAACAATACACGATCGGTTCCTTGAAAATATGTCAGCCTCCCAAGCGGAGGCTGTAGAGGCGGAAATTGCACAATTGACGTTTGAACAGGCACAGATCGCTGATACTGCTCGCCAATCGGTTGTCAGTTTGGTGCGTAACTTCGCAGCCAAAGGGTTGCTAAAAATCGGGTGAACCTCTTCGGTCTCTTACGTTCAGCACGACGCTGCTGCATTTGACTGAGCATGCCAGAAGTTCTGCGACTCATTCACTTTGTTTCCTCGCAAAAAGTGGATAACAAGCAGTATGCTTAGTCGTCAAGTGTAAACTCGTAGGTTATTTGAACTTGCTTACTAATAGGTGTTTCACCCTTCATTGCTGGACGAAAAGAAGATTTTTTGAACGCAGCGATTGCCGCCTCTTCGAGCCCGAATCCGAGTTTTGTCAATGCTTCAATGTCTTTTGGGATGCCATTTTCATCGATGGTTGCTTGTAAAATAACGTCGCCTACCTTACCTGCTTTCTTGGCATTTTCTGGATACTTCGGCTCTACTCTAAACTTGAACGCAGGGTTAGTAACGCCTGGTTCGGAACTGAAGTTAATGTTACCTACGCCAAGTGTTGCGTCGGGCTCAGGTGTGTCAAGTTTATCAATCAGTGTTGTTGTTTCACGTTCTATCTTAAAGCCTTGTACCGTTGTTTCGGGTTCAATCGTCGGTGTCGGTTTTACAAAATTCCGATCGACATCTATGGGTGTGAGGCCTTCACCAACGTCAGGCGTTGTGAGATCAAGTCCTGCGTCCGGGCCTTCGGGAATTGTGAATCCATCTTTTGGCAGTTGGGCGGTGTTAGTCCTTACCGGCTGCTTGAAAAGGAGTTTCTGTTGAGTCTGTCGTGCCTCGTTGAATTTCGGTGCTTCTCGGCGTATGAACCGACGTTTCGCTTTTGATTCTTCTGTGACTATACTGATATCAAACGTTTCTTCCGCAAGTTCAATCCGATCGACGATAACGTAAGTCCCAATAAATATAGCGATGAGGACATGAAACGCCATTGCAACTGAAAACGCTGTGGAACTCTGTTTAATGTGTTTCTGTGTGATAGGGTGTTTCGGCAGGTTTGCCTGTGCGTTGGAGATGTCGCTCTGCTGGCTCGGGTCTAGCGAAACCTTCTTCAATGCGACAAAACGCTTCGGTTTCTTACGTTCAACGCGACGCTCTCGCATTTGACTGAGCATACCGGAAGTTCTGCTACTCATTCGCTTTTCCTCCTATAAACAGAAGAGGGATAGTTTCGGTCTCAAAATGCTGTTATTGTGTGTAATTGACCGAAACCGGCGTTGCAAAGATACTTTAAAAACTATTCGCAAGTACTTACTTTTAACGTCAAGTACTGCTA
>VXXH01000247.1 GCA_009835515.1 Candidatus Poribacteria bacterium | reverse complement strand
GCTCCGGCACGTTCTTAGGTGCTGCGGCTACAAGTACAGCGTCGTAAGGTGCGTATTCTTGCCATCCATAATGTCCATTCCCTTTTTTGAAATGGACATTCCGATAGTCGAGTCCCTCCAATCGTGTTTTCGCACTTTTGGCAAGCATGGGTACAATCTCAACGGAATAAACTTCTTTCGCCAGTTCGGCAAGTATCGCCGTTTGATAGCCACATCCGGTGCCGATTTCAAGTACTTTTGACGTTGGCGTGAGCTCAAGCAAATCTGTCATCAGTGCGACGATATAGGGTTGTGAGATTGTTTGGTCGCAATCGATTGGTAGCGGTCCGTCCTTATATGCGACATTGCGATATTGAGGTTTTACAAAGAGATGTCTTTCTACCCTTCGCATGACATCAAGTATTTGAGGGTCATGGATACCTCGCGCTTCGATTTGGTTTTGGACCATTTTGCGGCGCAGTGTTGAATGGTTTTTAGCGAACAGCATCGTACCTCTGCTCCGGACATCAGTTTTAAGATTTTAGTCCGAGTATACTGGTATTCTAATTACCTACACTTATGTGATAAGGCATCAGGAGAAAAAGCCTATGTTTTTTGATTATGTTTAAAAGTCTCGCGGTAGTGTTCAAACCTGCGTAACGCGTAATAAACCATAGCGGAGATTCGGTTTCCACCCGTGCGTCCTCTATGCCTCCGTTTCCAAGTCCGGTGTGAGATAGTGTCGTAAATGGCAATAGTAGATTCCCGACTATTTGTGACAACCATTTTCTTTTTGGGAATCGGATTATTTCAAAGGACCTTTCTCCTAATCCTGCGTGTTGTCGCGCGATTGCGAGTGCGAGACTTAAGCCGCCTAATTCGTCCACAAGCCCGTTTTCCTTTGCTTGTCTACCCGACCAGATACGTCCCTGTCCGAGTCTGTCAACATCTTCCACGGTTAGCTGCGTTCTTCCAAGTGCCACCTTTTTGATAAAGTCTTCGTAAATTTCCTGTACCTGTTTCTGCACGATTGCTTGTTCTGCCGGTGGATAGTCTCCATAGTCAGAGTAAAAATCGGCGTGTTCACCGCGTTTGAGGATTTCTTTACGGATGCCGAGTTTTTCATATAGCCCTTTGAAACTATACTTACCACTGACAACGCCGATAGACCCGGTAATTGTTCCGGGTTCGGCGACGATAGTATTTGCGGGGGCTGCTATATAATAACCGCCCGATGCCGCGACATCACCCATTGATACCACGAGAGGTTTGACCTCCGTCAGTTGTACCAATTCACGCCATATCGTATCGGCTGCCGTAACAAGCCCACCGCCGCTATCAATCCGGAGGACAACTGCCTTGACATCATTGTCGTCTTTTATTGCTCTGATAATACGTGCGATTGTATCTGCGCCCATCACTTGTGTTCCCAAAAGTGGATCAATAAAGCTATCGCCTGTTAGCATCAATCCCTTCGCCTCAACGATCGCAACTTTCGGCTGTGGTTCTTGCCAGTCCTGCGTGTACAGCCCACGATTTGCGTAGTCATTTAATGTCACCAAATCGGTGCGGGTATCCGTGAGTTCGGTTACAACCTCAAAGAGTTCGTCTTCATAGACAAGCCGGTCTACGAGTTCAGTAGTGAGTGCCTGACGAGCTGTGTAGGGTCCCTCGTCAATTCGTTTCTTGACGTTCTCGTGTGTCCATCCGCGCCCATCTGCGATTGTCTCTACGAGTTGTTCATAAAGATCATCAAGAATAATATTCTGGATTTCCCGGTGTGTTTCGGACATCTCTTCGCGTGTGAACGGCTCGGTCATTGATTTGTACTTACCGATCCGTTCGAGGTCGGCTCTGATACCGAGCATGTCCAACGCACCTTTGTAAAAAGAACGTTCTGTTCGCAAACCGACCAATCGCACTTCCGCGGCAGGATTCATCAAGATGCCGTCGCACATAGATGCGACGATATAGTCGCCGGTGGAGCAATTAGTGAGGTAACAAAGTACAACACGCCC
This sequence comes from Candidatus Poribacteria bacterium, assembly GCA_009835515.1. GTDB lineage: Bacteria > Poribacteria > WGA-4E > WGA-4E > WGA-3G > WGA-3G. The sequence goes on along the minus strand of VXXH01000247.1, from coordinate 7,460 downwards.
GGATTCCCTGAAGTCCAAGATAGCATCTGACATCTCTTGGAGTTGTGCGATGCCATAGTTGCTTCCATTGATACGAACGAGAATCCCAGCAATATCTTCGTCCCATTTGGCTATCGGGAGGACATCTTTGAGAGATTGCATCGGTAAGTCAAGGAACATACGGCGCCGGGGTATCGGTTTCGTTTTAATAGCGTTGGAGAAATGGAAATAGCCGACCCCGGCTTGTGGCTCTCGGTTTTTGTCGAAGGCGTTTCCTGTGCCGACCCCCCAATTTCCGATATTTATACCGAAACGGACATCAAAACTTAGGTCGTTGTTTAGAGTCCCGCGAAGCATGAATTCACGGATAGGTCGAATTTCTAAAGCATATCGAAATGCTAAATCCTCCACACCTTGCGTCTTCTGCATGTCAATCGAGAGAGTCGTCCGCCATGTTCCTGGACGAAGCGCTAATCCGAAGTCGTAGGTGCGCCCAATTTTTTCTCCAAGCAATTTAGGTCTGTTAAGATCGCGTGCGGTTGCCCCGATTGAAAAGTAACGTCGCCGGTACATCAAGCCGAGGGCGATAGATCGGAATGTGTCATAACCGTTATCGTCCGAATTCATCCAACTGTAACTTGTGCCCCAATAGAGTGCCTTGCCCAAGTGGTATCCGCCGGAAAATGTATAGCGAGTGAAATCTGTGTCTGCGTCAGCAGTAACAAATTCCATGCCGAAGCCTGCTCCGGGGACAGCGAGGAAAAAAGCGTCATCGCCTGCCCAATCGCTCTGATATGTTCGGAGATAGTATAGGTTTAAACCACGCCCTGTCCCGAGACCTGAAGGATTAAAGAAGGTGGCTAAGGCATCATCGCTCATAGCGATGGAACTCGAAGGCAAGTGAGTGCGAACTTTGGATGGTGAGGCGGCAGCGTAAAGCGTGCTCATCCCGTAGATGAATGCTGCCGAGATAACAGCCTTCCTGACGTACCCTAAGGACTTGTTACATGGAGGCGTACCAATAAATGTGCTTCTCATTTAATAGGGGTTGTAAGTGGGTGACCATATCAATCCACAGTTTAAAACCGATGCTATAGAATACCACAAAACAGCGAAAATTGCAATAAAAACACTAAGGCTGAGGTTTCAAGCCTCCCAATAACGGATTTTGTGCAAGTTCTGAACAATATATGCTAAGAGCGTCGTGCATATTGTGGGAACAGTTCATCATGGATGTCGCTACATTGCTGGAGATGGATACTCCGGTTTTCATCTGCAGTGTCAACCATCGTTGGGAAAAACATCCCCGCGCCGGTGTCAATTTGGTACCCACCTGCTGAGTGGACACTCAGATATTGATGCAACGTTTCCAAATCCGGTTCGGTTGTGCAATGTTGCGTGCAATTCATCGTGAACATCCGTCGTCGGGCACCACCGCCAAACGATGCGTGATAGGTATCGTGATTGAAAATCACGATATCACCGGGAGAGGTTTCCAAGGCGATACTGGTTGGAAAATCGCGGGGTGGGATGCCGTAGAGTGCCTCCGATTGATTCGGATCAATCTTCTGTGCTCTGACGAAATGCGTTGGGTTTTGGCTGCCGGGAATAACGCGTAAACATCCGGTGTCTTTCGTGAGGTCATCAAGGTAGAAAGTCACTTTACAAGCGAAGAGTCTCCCCCAACCTCCGTCAGGATGCCAACCGGTGTCGCCGGTGTAATAATTGCCATCGCCACCCGCGTAGTTGAAATTCTCACCGATCACGCCACCGATAAGTCCTTTGACCCGTTCATCATCAAGCAAGGTACAGAGTCGAGGACGATGCTCAATGGGGCCGCCGAACATTGTCCGACTTGTTCCGTCGTGGTTTTTACCGCCCCCGAATTCTTGAATCGTAAGTTCAAATTCTTCTATAATCCATTCCATCTCGCTTGGGGAAAACATTCCCGGTATTGCGAGGTAACCGAATGTATTGAAAAAATTCACTTGATGTTCTGTCAGTTTCATTTTTTTAATTTTCCTTGCGGTTCGGTTAGGTGCGTTTACGTTACGAGTTGTTTATACTACAAACTGAGGCGTATCGTAAATCAACTGCGTGGTTACGGCACGACGGAGCGTGCCTATTACTATTAATTTCAGACTTGATAAAGCATTACTCCCATCGCGCCCAGACATTTGGTGTGACATACCCTTCGTCGATGTACGGGTCTTCGCCAGTGACGGTGATAACCCCGCGGTAATTCCGCTGTCCTTTCCAGCCTAACCATGATGCTGTTGAGCAATAGTGGCTTACAAGGATACGCCGGTAGGCATTGCTACGATTCTTTTTCGAGCGATGTAAAAGGTAACCGTTGAAAAACAGGACACTACCGGCTGGCATCTCAACCGGAATTTCGTCAGTATCATCAAAGCCTGCGGCTTCGTGACAACTATCAAATTCATGGCGTTTGTCGTGTGGAAAACGGTCATAGATGACCCCCGAGTGATGGCTATTCGGCAGCACCCAGATGCAACCATTTTCAATTGTTGCATCGTCTAAAGTTATCCATGCCCCAACAAGTGAGCGATCGCGCGTCGGAATCGGGTGTTCATCCTGATGCCACGGGTTACCAGTATGTCCGGGTACTTTACTCAGCATCATCGACTGCATGCATTTTACACCACCATCCCAAAACGGAATGTGCGCGCCGACGATCACTCGCAGCACTTCACAGATTTTTGGATGTTCAACGTAACGCCGGACGAGGGGACTAAAGACGTGCGGTTCGCCGACGCACATGATTCTATCTAATACTTCCAGTTCGCTCGCTGTTTCTGGCATCGGTGGAATTGCATCGCATGGATAATCACCACGAAAGATTTTCAGCATCTCTGCTTTTAACGCGTCGCATTCTTCTGATGTAATAAGATCTGGAAGCATTAAATATCCATCGTTGATGTATGATTTTGCCCAAAGATGAGACTTTTCTTGAAGCATTTCAATTCCTTTGCAAGTCGGGTTTGAGACTCTCCATTATTCTGCGCGGATGATCCGCCATGTCTCCGCTTCGTCTGCGAGGACCAGCGTCACTTTGCCTGATGTCTGTTTAACCTGTCCATCTGCTTTCGTGACATATTGCAATGTGTATCCTCCGGTTACGATTGCGGTATCGTCAACGATATTCGGATGGATGTTGACATCGGTCAGCGTCATGTCAATCTGATGATAGGTTTGAAAAAAATGTGATACCTTGGTTTTAACGTCTTGATATGTACGTCCGTTCGATAGATACGCCTCTGAGAAGCAGGACATAACCTGTGCGAGATTAGCCATATCATATCCACGTTCATATCGGTTTAAGATATTCTGGATGGTCTCTTTGATAGTCGGTTCGGTTTGATCTTTCGCCGCCTGTGCCTCTGTCGGCACAGTATGTCCTATTGATTCAGGTGGGATGCCCTGCACAATCTGTTGAAGCGTGTATACCTCCGGCGCGGCATACCCCCATACTTCAAGTTCCATTACCCGTGCGACACCTTCAACCTCGTACACAGGTCGTTTGCCTGCCATGTGTTGGTAATTCCGAACGGTGTCGTTTGAGGAGACCGGGACAAGTCTTATTTTACTTGCAATTAGACGGTCCCGGACTTCATGGACTCGCTTGCCCTTAGTGTTATTTCGCGCTGTATATTGTTTGTCTCTGGTATCACCAGATGGGATAAGTCCCCAACCGGTGCCGTGCCAATACTCAATCCGGTAATCTTTCAACCCGAATCGTGGTGCTGGATATTTCTCAGAGTCAACCGTCCAGACGACAATCTTACGAATGTCAACAGGTTTGGCAAGTGTTACAGACACATAAGGACGCTTGTTCAGGTCGGAGGTACGGAGATGTTCTAAGCTGCTGCCCCACCCACTCCCTTCATCCCATGTTTCAGAGGTGGTATCGCCATCAATTACCTCCTCGGCACGGTGATTTGGTACAGATTGTGAGGCATCTGCGGTTGCGCCATTTCGGCTCAGCGCGAAATTGATGAGCGGCGGTGGTGGTTCTAAAAGATGTTCCTGCAAAGTTTGCGATTTACAACCGATTATCGTAAGTACAAGTGTCAGGCATACAATATACACACGAAGCATCATTGACCTCCTTTTTCGTATCACCGTAATACTGCCAAGCGTCCGAGCAGTTGGGCGGTTTGTTCTCCGGTGACAGCGCGTATTCTGTAAAAGTAGACCCCGTTGGCAAGCAACACGCCGTCATCATTTCGTCCGTCCCACAGATGCTCGTTGTAGCCTTCGTTGCCTGAAGCCTCTTTCAAGACTGCTACTCTTCGTCCGGATGTTGTGTAAATTGCGATAGAGACTTCATCTGCATCGAGCGACAGACGATAGGTAAATGTCGTTTCTCGCTTCATAGGATTTGGGTAGTTATGAATGTCCCAAACTTGAAGAGAGGTATCCTCTGGCGAGAAGTCCGTATCATGTTTCTGAAGCGTCTGATAATCGAAATTTGTTAACCAAGCGGCCTCTGCATTTAAGGTTTTCAACAACTCCGCTTCAATTGTCCGATGTGAATATCCAAACAGTGGAATAAATTCCTTAATTCCTTTGATGTGCGGTTGTATGGATTTTGAGAACTCTGTGGCACTTATAAGTTTTGCCCGGATCGCTTCTGCCGTTCCGAGTTGGTAGCCGAGTGTTATCGCTTCTATTAATTTGGTTCGGCTTTCAAATAACAGCACCCACAACTCCATTAAGCGAACAGCGTCGCTTAAATCTTCAGTTGCCTCAAGGTCAAAGGGTTTTGCGATTTCGCTTGCTGCCCTTATCTCATTTGCGGATTGCTGTTGCGGTGCCAAAAGTGCGGTAAACCGGTTCGAGGCAAATTTGGCGATCTTAAATTCAGAGATAGCCAATGTATCCTCTACCGCCCGCGGTCCGATCAGCGTCCAGAACCGTGTTGCGAGTCCAGCAGAACCGCTTCCGTAAGTGCCGCCCACGGTTAAGGATCCAGCGTAATCGGAAAAATAACTCGCCATGTTCCATCCATTTACCCGCAAGGCATTTAGAATACGTGGCGCGGCTTCAGTGCCGTATCGGGCTATCAATTCATTAAGAAGTAACTGAAAATAGTCAAGTTCGACCTCCCAATTGAGGCGTGCACTGACGAGTCTGTCGAGGTATCCCAACCCCTGTGTTGCGCCTTGGACGGTGAACCCGCCTAAACCGATGACTTCAGGATCGTTGGCGAGTCGCCGGACACCTTCTACGAACAGATCACTCTCCAGCATCCAGAAGGGCATTACCTCTTCCACTTCGTGCGACAAGACTATGAAGCGATGTCCAATTTCACCAAGTGCTCTAATTTGTTCGATAGGTACTCCGGCATCTGCGACGGGTTCGCCATCTGCGCCCCACTTTCGCGAGAAAATCGTCCCTTTCGGCAACTGGCGTGCATAAACACCTTCAGCATCCTTAAGCCAGCTGCTGTCATACCCGGAGACATAGAATTTGAAATCTGGACGTATCTCCCGCGCGGCATCAATAATTGTAAAGTAGACTTCCCAGAGTTTCGCTTGTCCCTGTTCTGTTCTATCACCGCAATCCGGGCAATCGCATGCGCGCGTCTCGTGTCCCCATGACCTGAGGTGAAAACCGGCAAGTGCCGGATAAGTGTGTACAATCGCCTGAATCAGTTCTTTTGCGAGCGTGTGGAATTCCGGTTTGGACCAGCAGAACGGTCGGTAAGATACTTCGTTCCGAGATGCCCCGTAAAATACTTCTGGTCCCAAAACATCCGGCCGCTGCCGAATCAATGCCTCAGTCGGTTCACCGGTCACATACATAAAGAGGTAAGCATCAATCCCGCGCCGTTTGAGGGCATTGAACCGATCTCGTAGCGTTGCGATGCGGTCCCGTCGTTGGGTTATCGGTTCGTCTTGTAGTGCTTCAAACGCCGGTGTATCCACATATTTGAAAGCGGTTCCGAACCCATCTTCGATCCCTGTGCCTGTCCAAACCCCCTCGCCGCCGCTCATGTTGATACGGTGACGTGCGAGCCAATCTGGGCTTTCTACCTCCAGCACGGCGCGCACGGGGTAAAACGGAGCCGATGTCTCGTTTATGAACGGCACGAGTAGTACCTGCGCTCTGGTAACTGCTACCTCTGGATGCACCGGTGTTAATCCGGTTAACGCCGTAATACATTTTTCGATAAAGGCGTACGCGCCGTAGATAACGCCTCTTTCGGTATGTGCTGTCACAACAATAACAATCTCAGTGCCGACTTCAACTGTTTTAATACGATAGCCTTCGTCTCCGAGTTCTTTTCCAAGCGAAAGTTCTATGTTCGCTTGTAGTCCTGCAATCGTTGGATTTGATTTGGGGGTGCCTAACACGATCGCTGTTGGGGTTTCTGTCTGTTGTCGATTGGTACGGATATCGAGTTTAGCACCTGTGAATTGTTGAATAAAGGTTTGAATCTCCTCAGCGGCGAATCGTTCCTGCTCTGAGGCATTCGCGCCAATCTGGAGTGTCGCCCTGGGTTCACCGGATACCGCGATCGGAATTTCATTACTTTTTGCTGGCAGAGCAGACATCAGAAAACAAAATACGGCAATGAGCGTAGGGAGCCCCTTCTTATACCATGTCGCGTTTAGAGGCATCAGGTATCGCGTTTTAATGGACATGTTTACCTTCAAATCCCTGAAAGAAGTAGATAACACAAAAAGTCAGTGCGAATCCGATGACAAATAGCACTTTCGCGGTGCGACTCAAGCCAGTATCTTTAGTCGTATATTTGCCACGGAACCCATCCATCACGACATGCAGAAGCGTACCTACGGCGAATGCTGTCAGGTAATCCGTCAATTCCGCGAAAGCCCCACGGAGCAGCTGGTCTCCCAATATTGCGCCCACCACGGGTCCAATTATCAGTGGCGTTAGCCGCGCCAATGCTTTAATAAATATCTGGTCTCGAAGGAGTGCAACGGTGATGAGTACCCCAACTGGCAAGCGATGGATCAATATACCAAATGCGAGGGCACCACCGAGGACCTCTTCTTTTGCTGCGATAACCAGAGCAAGTCCATCTGTGAGTGAGTGGAGCGATAAGCCAAAGACTGTTAAGTTGACTCCCCACCCGAGTGTCCTGTTATCGGTGTTATTCTCGGTCTCACCCCGCTGGTGTGTTGTAAGGTGTTCTATCACTGAAATTAGAAGGAACCCACCCCACATTACGAGTATTGTGACGTATCCTGCATCGGTGTAAAGATGCATCATCATTATCAAAACAACACCAAGGACTGCGCCAGCGGTTAACCCGAATATGTTTCCAAAATGTTTTTGCTGTATCTGGGATAGAAAAGCGATTCCTGCACCGAGTGGGACCACCACCACCGCGATTGCCAGATAAAATATAAGCATGGTACAAATATAACAAAATTCGGATTGTATTGCAATCTAAATTCTGTCCACCCGTTTACCGCTCAGGGTCATTC
>VXXH01000421.1 GCA_009835515.1 Candidatus Poribacteria bacterium | reverse complement strand
GTAAATAAATTGGATTGGCAATTTTGCACATTCTATCAGTGCCTCTTGCGAGGACTCCGTACGTTGCGAGTTCATTGATAAGGTCATTGCGTAGACTGAAAGGCACTCCTTCCTCATACAACATAATTCGCATCAAAAGACTTTCAAAGCGAGGATTTCGACGGATATTGGTTGTCAAATGTGTCAGGTTGGTGTTATTTTCCTCCAAGAGTTGTTCGTGTGCCTCTGAAAAATGGGTCATTGTGAGTGCTTCGGTCTTCGGAATGTCCATCTCCTCTGTGAGTATCTGTGCAAATCGGTTGACAAGGAAAGGTTGTCCGCCTGTCTGTTTGTGAATGGATTCAATCACTTCTGGGGCAAAAGCCTGTCCGACCTCAGCGGTATATTGCCCAAACAGTTCTTGCACCTGAGCGAGTGTAAAATTGGGCAAAGCAAAATCGTCATGGATATTGAAAGGAGAGACAGAGCGATCATAGTTGAGTTGCGCGATGCTCTTGACCCCAATAATGCCGAGGCTGTGAGGACACTGCGGAGAAGTCCTGGAGATGTAGATGCGGCGGAGGGCATATAGAAAATCGCTCACGACTGCCGCAGGAATACCATCAAACTCATCAATAAAGACGACAACCCGCTGATTTCCTAACACCCTCGCCAATGCCCTGAAGCCTCTGATCATTGATATATTATCAGTGAGTGTTGTATTCTGTAAAAAATCCCTTAGTGCCTCGGAGGGCACTTCTCCACGTTTGCCGTAAATATTCTCGATTTCCTCGCGGATATCTTCGGTGAGATTACTGTAAAAATCGGCAGGCGTGAGGTTTTTATATGCCTCAAAATCTAAGTGAATAGGGAGGTATGTCGGTTCTTCAGCGGCAAGAATGTCCATAGCGGTGTAGAAGAAAGTTGTCTTTCCTGTTTGCCGCGGCGCGAAAATAACGATGTAGCGTCCCTCTTTGACGCGTTTAATAAACTCGGTGAGTTCCTCAGTCCGAGCGACAACATAGTGCTGTTCAGGGTTCACAGGTCCCTGCGTGCCAAACCTTCTCATGTCCGTTTTCCTTGTGGTTTGTCAACCGACGGTTCGCACTATATCCCAACGGGATCGGGGTGTATAGCAACGTCGACGATTTATGCCTGAAATGGTTCTATTTAATGAGGCTGCACCAATCGTGTCTCTGGAGGTGTTCGGCTTTGGAAAGTCATTGTCGACACATGCTAATTTGCCAAAACAGCCTTCTCTAAAACTTCTTGAAGGTAGACATCTATTTCTAACTGACGACGCGCGGCGTTCAAAGCAATTCGACTGTACAACTCAGGAGTTGTTTGGATCGTCAGCATTCTTGAGAAAGGTTTGTCTGGCACTTTCCGTTGTTCCTCACAAACTTCAAAGTAGACCTCAAGTGACTTTTGCATCTCCTCCCGCAGTTCGGTCACAGAGGCACCGTAGAACGTGATTATGTCTTGTGTGTTAATCACTGTTCCATGAAACAGGTCTATTTCTGGATCAAAATCAACAACTCCAATGTAACCTTTGTATTCGATCATGGTAAAAAACAGTGCCTCGGTCGTGGGACCGAGGCTATTGGAAAAAGATATTTATACTAAAATCCGAGTTGCTTATTCACAACGTTCTTGAGTTCTTCACCCTTCAGATACCGTTCCAAGTTGTCCAAGAAGAACTCGGTAATACGGCGCATGCGGTGCTGTGAACCGCCTGCAGAGTGTGGCGAAATGATAATATTGTCCAGATCCCATAATGGGCTGTCTGCTGGAAGCGGTTCGATTTCGGTGACATCCAATCCTGCAGCCGCAATTGTTCTCGCTTTCAGAATCTCAATCAGATCAGGTTCGTTGACAATCGGCCCGCGGGCAACGTTGATAAAGAACGCCGTCGGTTGCATCACAGATAGGTTGTCCTTATTGATAAGACCTCGTGTCTCCTCAGTCAACGGGCAGGCAATCATCACGACATCCACTTGGCTCATCACATTTGAAAGCTGGTCCATCGGCATCAGTTCATCGACATTATCCGGTTTATCCGTGCGATAGGCATCGACAGCGATAACGTGCATGTCAAACCCTTTCGCGCGCTTCGCCATCTGCATCCCGATGCCGCCCATCCCGACGATACCGATCTTGAACCCGTCAATCTCGATCATCGGCATTGTCCTGGGGCCGCCCCATTGGTGCTTGTCCTGATTCCGAACGGATTCGTGGATACCGCGCGCCAAGCCGAGCAGGAGCGCGAACGCTTGGTCGGCGACGTGTGTGCCATACAAACCCGCAGCGTTTGTCAACAGAACATCGCTCTCACGGAGCGCCGGATACATGTGTCGGTCCATACCTGCACTGGAGGATTGAATCCATTTGATATTCGGAAAGTGCGGGAAAAGGTCCTCACTGCAATATCCATAGAAGATATCAGCATCTTTGCCTTCCTCAATAAGTTCCTCACGTGAACTCGGAGCGATGTATGTGTGTTCACTACCGATGATGCTCTCCAGTCTCTCTAACAACTCGCCTTCAACACGTCCTTGTAATAGTATCTTCATAAACTTTAAAGGATCCTTTCATAATGTAAGGTAGTACTTCGTCAAGTTTGAGATTTGGTTTGTAGTAGTGCGATTTATCGCACTGCTTCGCAGTGAGAACAAGTCAATAACGGGCAATGAATTGCCCTACTACGAACTGAGTTTACCCTTAATTTCAAAATGGATAGAGCAATAGGTAATTATAAGGGGGAAAGATGGAAGAGTGCCCTTCCAACCTTTTCTACTTTCTTCCATCCAATCTTCTGATTTTCATTGCCACGGTGGGGTTTCGGGCAACAATTCCTGAAATTTGTCAATCAATGCATCCTCATAGGCACCTGCGTATTGTCCATCAAAAAATTTGCCCATCGCTTCATCAAGGAACAGTTGCCACGATGTGTCCTCAGCACCCGGATTGACAGGGAAGAATAACGCGTCCACGTCCTGTGCTGCTTTCAGATCACCGGGAGAATCACCGAGCATCAAAACGTGGTTTTCGGGATACCTATCTTTCGTCGTTATCGTGAGGTGTTCCGTTTTCGTACCCATCTCTTGACCGGCGATCAGGGCGACGTAAGTATCAATTTCGTGTTCGTCCCATTCGCGTTGAAGTGCCTCGTCCGGTGTAGCAGAGACGACGATGACATCCGCTTTACCTTGAAGCCGTTGCAGTGCCTCACGGACACCGGGAAACGGGGGGAGGTTATAGACGATCTCAGCGACACTTTCGTTCACGCCGAGACTCCACGCCATGACTTGATTCAATTCGTCGAGCCTCTCACCGGTGGCATTGTCAATGGCAGTTTGGAGTGCAGGGTTACCGAGTTTCGTTTCCGTTTCTGACCATTCGCGTAGGTGGGGGAGTTCCGGCACTGCGACACCCATCTTCTGCACGAGCGACATCTCGCGTAAGAAATCGCACACCAGTAAGATCGCCTTGAACCGGTTTGTGCCACGTGTCTTTGAGTAGAGATTCACAAAATCCCATGCCTGATGCACCTGCCGTGAGATGGATGCCAAGCCGAAATGCTTGACGAGGTTCACACTGAAGCAGTCGTTGTGTTTGACCTCCATGCTATTGAAAACGCAACCGTCCGAATCAATTCCGACGAAAAACTCGTGCTGTGGTTTGAAATCATAAAGTACTTGTTGTGGTCCGTGTTCCATAAACGCTCCTTTTTAGGAATTATCAGTTATCAGTCAGTTTTCAGTTAAAGAAGTTCTGATAGTTCGTTCATCTCTTTCTGACGACTGAAAGGTTTTTCGCAGAAAAACCGCACTGAAAACTGACAACTATTCAACAATGACTTCCGGACGACCTTCGAGCATCCATTCGGTATGGAATACCGTCGGCTCGCCGTCTTTTCCGAGAATCGTGTTCCCGTCTGCGTCGAGTTTATGATAGGTGTGTGCGCCGAAGTAGTCGCGCATCGCTTGGATGAGATTCGCGGAGAGCCTGCCGCTGCGGTAGCTATCGAAATAGGCTAAAGCCGAGCTGAACGCCGGGATCGGGACACCGAGTTGCGTGGCGGTACCAATAACGTTTCGCCAATTCGGTTGCGCCGCTTCAATCACGCCTCGGAAGTAGGAATCAAGTAACAGGTTTGGGAGTTCAGGATTTCGCTCGAACGCCTCAGCGATCCGGTGCAGGAATTTTGCACGGATGATACACCCGCCACGCCAACCGAGACTGATCTTGCCGAGGTCCAAATTCCAACCCAATTCTTCACTCGCTTCCCGCATTAAGGCGAAACCTTGCGCATAAGAGCAGATTTTCGCCGCGTAGAGCGCATCGTGAATCGCTTTTAATGCTTCATCTCGGTCGCCTTGGAATGTTCCCGCCGGTCCTTGAATAACCTGTTCTGCCGCAACACGTTCGCTTTTAACCGCAGAGATACAGCGCGCAAAAACCGCCTCAGCGATCGTCGGTGCGGAGATACCGAGGTCGAGTGCGGAGATGCTCGTCCATTTGCCGGTGCCCTTTTGTCCGGCTTGGTCCAGCACAACATCCACAAAAGGCGTGCCGCTGCTATCGAGTTGTGTGAAAATATCAGCCGTGATTTCGATGAGGTAAGAATTCAGTTCGCCACTATTCCATTCACTAAAGACCGCGTGCATCTCCTCTGAGTTCATCCCCAAGACACTTTTCATCAGCGAGTAGGCTTCGCATATCAGTTGCATGTCGCCGTATTCGATGCCGTTATGCACCATCTTGACGTAATGCCCCGCGCCATCAGGTCCGATGTAGGAACAGCACGGTGTTCCATCTACCTGCGCCGCAATCTTGGTAAAAATCGGTTCGACGAGCGCGTACGCCTCGGCTGAGCCGCCGGGCATCATCGCGGGTCCCTTGAGCGCGCCTTCTTCGCCGCCAGAGATACCTGTACCAATAAACAGAATATCCTGTTCGGCTAACGCCGAATGTCGGCGGACGGTGTCGTTGAAGTTGGAGTTCCCACCATCAATAATCAAGTCGCCTTTTGAGAGGTGAGGTACCAATAACTCAATAAACGCGTCGACCGGTTCCCCTGCTTTCACCATTAAAATGATTTTCCGAGGTGTATCTAATTTCCCAATGAATTCTGGAATTGAGTGCGCGCCAGTGATATTTTTGCCGTTTGCTGCACCTTCTATGAAAGCGTCTACACGTGAGACAGTACGGTTAAAGACCGCCACCTCAAACCCTTTGCTTTCCATGTTCAGTGTGAGGTTTTCGCCCATCACTGCTAATCCGATGAGTCCAATATCTGCCGCCAAATCTGTTTCCTCCTATGGTAGCGTCTGTTTTGCATATCATACACTGCAGGAGAGAATACTGTCAATATATTTTTTCTCAGAGGCTTTCAGTCATCAGCAATTGGCAATCAGTGTTCGGTAGGTGAGTTTGTGACCGTCGCTACCGAAAACTTGATTAAACACATATCCGACATTTACGTCAAACTATAAAATTGACAACGCGCGGCTCACCTGCCGGAAAGGAGTCCCACCATTCGCAGTTTACTCGGTCTTAAGAAGTATATCATTCGGTATCGGTATCGCATCTTGATCAGTTTCTGCCTCGTGATTCTGACGAATGGGCTCCTCTTGATCAGTCCAAAGATCCTCCAGATGGTTTTTGATGAGTTAGAGCTCGCGTGGCGAAGCAATTATGATCCAACCTATGTAGGAGAAATTTTTACGGTTTCTCAGGAGCGGATTCTCTTTTTTGCACTACTCATCTTTGGGGTCGCGCTCGTTGGGGGTATCCTGCGCTTCATCCAACGGCACACTATCCAAGGTGTCGCCCGGCAGATGGAGTTTCACCTCCGGGCCGACTTCTTCCTCCATCTCCAAAAACTCTCCGCCGCGTATTACGATAACGTCCGCACCGGCGACCTAATGACGCGCGCAACCAGCGATCTGAACGCCATCAGAATGGTGCTGAGCAGTGCCGTGATGTATACGGCGGACGCGATAGTTTTTTTCGGACTTGCACTCGTCATCATGTTGCGTATTGATGGGACTTTGACGCTCATCGCGCTGCTGCCCTATCCAGTGCTCGCTGTCTTGATTCGCTTTCTTGGAAAGCGATTGCACGCGCATTATGAGCGTATCCAAGAGGCGTTCTCAACACTGAACACGAAGGTGCAGGAGAATTTGTCGGGTGTCCGTGTTGTGAAAGCCTACACGCTTGAGGCGAGCGAAATTGAACATTTCCAAGCGTTGAACCGAGAGTTTGTTGACCGGAACCACCAGCAGATCCGACTGATGACCTTCTTTTTCCCGCTCTTCCGCTTTTTGCCGGGGATTGGTATTGTCGTCCTGCTTTGGATGGGTGGACTCCATGTTATTGATGGCGAAATGTCGCTCGGTGATTTCGTCGCGTTCCAGGCTTATCTCATGATGCTCATCCGTCCGATGATTACCCTCGGCTTCATCGTCAACACCTTTGAACGCGGCGCAGCGTCTATGCAGCGAATCCAAGCGATTCTCAATGAGAAGCCTGAAATCTTCGATGGTGAGCAGGTGAAATGGGGTATCAGAGATATTGAAGGCGAGATCGAATTTAGAAACCTCAACTTTGCTTATCCCGATGGAACGCCAGTGCTTAAGGACATCAACCTTAAAGTCGAACGTGGCACGACCCTCGCAATTGTCGGCGGGACGGGATCAGGAAAGTCCACGCTTGTCAACCTGATTCCGCGCATCCGTCAAGCAGAACGTGGCACCGTCCTTGTCGATGGCGTAGACATTCAGGATATACCCCTAAAAACGCTCCGCTCTAACATCGGGTTTGTGGAGCAGGAGCCGTTCCTGTTTTCTGACTATTTGCGGAACAACATCACTTACGGTCTCGAAACGGCAGACGACGAGCAGATAAGAGCTGCAGCACACACCGCAGACCTTCTCGAACAAATTGAGGAATTCCCTGACGGGTTGGAGACCTTACTCGGTGAACGCGGGATGACAATTTCCGGTGGGCAACGCCAACGGAGCGCACTTGCCCGCGCAATCATCATTAAACCGAAAATTCTTATCCTTGACGACGCATTCGCAAATGTGGATACACAGACCGAGGATACCATTCTCAGCAGACTCGCCGAAATCATGAAAGATCGGACGACGATCCTCATTTCACATCGTATCTCTACTGTCAAAGATGCCGACCACATTATCGTTCTCAGCGACGGTAGTATTGTTGAGACAGGCACCCACGAACAACTCCTTGAGCAAAACGGGATTTATGCCGGTATCTATGAAACACAACTCTTACAAGAGGAACTTGAGAAACTGTAACCGACGCAGCTGGGGGCGCGCTTTGTAAGCACGCCGAGCGGCGACGTATTATCAAAGGGGAAATCCGCCAATGTTTGGCATGGGAAGCAATCTATACGAATATAGTGATGAGGAGCAAGACCTCGGGAAAGTCTACGACCGGGTGTTGATGAGACGCCTCTTGGCGTATCTCAAACCCTACAAATTCCAGCTGCTCATCATCGGATTTCTCATGGTGGGGAACGCACTCTCGCAATTGGCCGGACCGTTTCTCATGCAGCTTGCGATTGACGACTACATTACCCCCGGTATACGAGAAGGCTTAAGTACAATCGCGATGCTTTATGTGTTGGCGTTGATTAGCGTCTTCGTGTTTGGCTACTTTGAAGAGTATCGCACGCAGATGATCGGGCAACACGTGATGCACGATCTCCGTCAGACGCTTTTTTCGCATTTACAACGCTTGGACGTACAATTCTTTGATAAAAATCCTGTCGGTAGATTGATGACCCGCGTTATGGGAGATGTGCAAGTCCTCAATGAACTCTTTGCATCCGGTGTGATTACTATCTTCGCGAATCTGCTCCGTATCTTCGGGATTGTCCTCGTGATGCTGCTCTATAATTGGAAACTCGCACTTGTGACGTTCGCAGTAATCCCAATCATCTTCGGAGCAACACTCGTCTATCAGATCTATTCGCGTCGAGCGTTTCGAGAACAACGTAAACAGCTCGCGCGTATCAACGCCTTTTTACAAGAAAACATCGTCGGTATGACAACGATGAAGCTGTTCGCACAAGAACGACGGAGCCATCTCCGCTTCAACGAGCGGAACCGGCGCTATCTCGCTGCCAACCTGAAGAGTATCTTCTATTTTTCGATCTTTCACCCGCTGATAGAGGTAGCAGCATCGCTCGCAACAGCCGTGATTATCTGGTACGGCGGCGGACAAATTATACAAAATTCACTGACCTTTGGGGTACTGGTGATGTTCATGGGCTACGCGCAACAATTCTTCTGGCCCATCCGCGAACTGAGCGAAAAATATACCATCTTCCAAAACGCAATGGCATCCTCCGAACGCATTTTCCAACTCCTTGATACACAGCCGACGATTATTTCTGCCGTCCCTAAAAACGGTAGTAAAGGTCTGAAAGGCGAAATTGAATTCAAAAACGTCTGGTTCGCCTATAACGATGAGGACTACGTCCTGCGGGATGTCTCATTCAAGGTAAAACCGGGGGAGAAGGTGGCACTCGTTGGGCATACGGGGGCAGGGAAAACCTCTATCATTAATCTGCTCTGCCGTTTCTATGAGATCAATAAAGGACAAATCCTGATTGACGGTGTTGACATCCGTGAGATGAACTTGGAGGATCTGCGGGGTGCGATCAGCATTGTACAACAGAATATCTTCCTCTTTTCGGATTCAGTTGAGCGGAACATCACACTCGGGGATCCGTCAATCTCACCGGAACAGGTGCAGCACGCCTCGAAGAATGTGCATTTAGACCGGTTTGTGCAAAAGATGCCGGATGTCTACGGTACGGAGATCAAAGAGGATGGTGCGGGGTTGTCTGTTGGTCAGAAACAGTTAGTCGCCTTCGCGCGCGCCTTAGCCTCGGATCCGAGTGTCCTTATTCTTGATGAAGCGACCTCAAGTGTTGATACCGAAACCGAAATTCTGATTGAGGATGCGCTGAAACGTCTGATGGCAGATCGCACCTCCGTTGTCATCGCGCACCGGCTCTCGACGATCCAGAATGCGGATAGGATTATCGTGATGCACCGCGGCGAAATCCGAGAAACCGGCACACATAATGAATTGCTGCAACAAGGTGGTATCTATTATCGGTTGTATCAGTTGCAGTATAAAGGGCAGGAGACAAAAAGGGGTTTGTAAATGAGCATATCTCTTCTGAAACTCCAGCGGGGCGACGTTTCTGTAGAAAATCTATGCGGTCAAAATATTCATAATACTTCGATCTTTTCTTTTATTTTGTTTCACGATCAAAAATATCATCCTCTTTGCGATAGTTGTTAATCCACCTATCCCAATCCGCGGAACCTCTTTTTACAGCCATCATGTATTCTATAGTTTTATTATCTTCTAAAGCTTTTCGAGTTCCATGAGCGGGAGAAGCTTTAAGCTTTTTCATTTCCAACATCATTTCCGCATGTGTTAAAA
>VXXH01000505.1 GCA_009835515.1 Candidatus Poribacteria bacterium | reverse complement strand
AATAACGCCTGACGGACAAAATCGTTATCATCATCACGCATATCATTGAACAAAAGAATTTGACCGCCACCCGTAAGTTTGATAGTCTTCGTAAACTGATAGACGACCTTGAGAATAAGCGCGGGAGCCATATCACGCACATTCGTACTTTCAATTTCGCGCAGGCGCAGCCCCCGTGAGATTTCCTCACCGTCGATTTCCGCGGTTAGCGGAAGGTACTCGATCCTGTCTTCTGCCATGCGGAAACCGTTGCGGATGGTATATTTGAACATTGGACTAATTTCCAGCGATTTGGAGGGACGCAGGCGGTACAGCGTCTTGAAAATACCGACTTCGTAGTGTTCATTATCTCTGTCGAAATCGTAATCGTACTGAATTTTGGCACGAGCTGTCGTGACCATTCGTTCAATTCCGTGATATTCATACGTGATTTTGGCGGTGTTAATGAGGTCGTTCTGCATCAACCGCGGGTCCCTGCGTCTCTTTTCGACTTCGACACCGCCATCGACATAGAAGAATTGTAGATCTCCCTCTCTGACCATTTTCTGGATTTCCGGCTGCGATCGATAGAGGCGTTCCTCTTGTCTCCCGAGAAATCCGGCATAATACCACGTCTCGTCAGGAATCCGATCCTTTACCAATTTGAGTTCGTTCTCAACAACAAGCGAAGAAGCTTGGGCGAGTTGTTTTTGGTAAACGACGTTAGCGAATGCTTTCGTTGAGGTGGGTGTATTTCTGAGTCTGAGGTTTTCTTCTATCTGCAACCCAAGATCGAGGTCAACAACGCTCGCCTGCTGACTTATCTTACGGTTCATAAAAAGCCGTATACCTCGCAGTCCGACATCGAATTCGTAATTCGGGTCTTTATCATTTTCCTCCTCATCCCGAATACCGTTGTTGTTCCGATCGCTTTCGTCAAGGAAATCCTCATCGACATCGAAAAGCAGAATGTCGTCCTCATAGTCAAAGATACCGTTGTTATTTTTATCAAGGTCGCCGGGAATAATTAGGGAGGGTGGGTCAAGAAATGTGTTATCGGAGTAGCGGTCTTGGTCATCATTATCGCCGACAGAGCGGGAGGCATCGAACCGAGGACCGACGCGAAATGCTTCTGCCTGAAAAATCGTATCGCCGACGGTTTGGAAGGCTTTGAAAACTGTTGTCGAGGCATCGAAGCGTGAACCCAGATTCTTTTGCAACGCGCTCTTCGGCGTGACAGCCACCTCCGCTTTCACACCGTAGTTGGTAAAATTAGTTTCCAAGTCCATCGCCCACACGGGTACCTCTCGGAAGTACCAAGAAAGCCCCAATTGCGAATTGCCGAACTTTGTGACCTCACGCAAACCGATGCCAGACCCTTCTGTTCTTTCCTCTTGCCCGTTCAGTCGGTTGAGCAAGCCCGGCACCATTAGGATCGTCCAATCAGTGCGATTCGAGCGCACCTCCCAACGGACACCACTCAGGTCAATCTGATCAAAGGTGAATTTCGTAAAGGTTGTCGGGACCTCTCCGAGGCTGAGGATGTTTTTGACGCTGCCCGCGGTTTCCTCAATGACCATGACACTGTGGAAACCGCGCCGAAAGAGGCGATCAAAATCAAAGTCGTCTTGCCTGACCCGCTCTTCTTCAGTGTCTGCAAGAAAGTTTCGTCTGTTTGTGAAATCGTATTCGACGCGGCCAGAAAGGAATAACTTGCCAAATAGACTGTATACGTCCTCTGCGTCAGCATAGAACACCAGAGAGCAGTTCAACAATAGGAGGAGAAAGCAAGGGATCAGGTACTTGCGGACACCTGTTTTTGTGTGCATAGTTAATTAGTTATCAGTTGTCGGTTATCGGTTTTCAGTTAAGAGTCACCTTGTGGCAGTCCAGTTTGCTGTATTCGCCACAGAAACCCTCTTTAACTGACAACTGACGACTGATAACTGATAACCATCTTTATCTCAAAATATCCTCGGGGCCATAGACCTCTGTGAAGACCGTCCAGATGCCTGTGCGTTTATCGAAACGACTTAATCCACGATATGTGCCAAACCAAACGTAGTTCCTATCAATAGCCATAGAGAGGATACCGTTATGCGCCAAACCGTCCTCTCGCGTATAAGTCGTCCAACTATTTGTTAACTGATCAAATCGACTGATGCCAGCATTGTAAGTGCCGATCCAGACCGCTGCTCCATCAACACCGATAGTTGTAACTTTGTTACTGGCGAGTCCAGCTTCTGTTGTGTAGGCCGCCCACACCTGTGTTCTTTCATTATAGAGTGTCACGCCGCGATCACTGCCAAACCAGACGTTGTCGCCATCAATAGCGATACAACTGACTTCATCGCTGGCGAGTCCATCTTCCATTGTGATTGTCTTCCAGATGTCTCTACCGACATCGTATTTGCTCACACCTCGGCGTGTACCGACCCAGACGTGTCTCTTGCTCGCCGTGATACACCAAATTTGGTCGGTAACCAATGATTCTGCGAACTCCTTAGATACGGCGGAAGGTTGGATCTCGGTCCCTGATGTGTAGGTAATCCATGCGTTGAGGTCATCCGCTGTGCGCGGATACTTCCCAATCCCGGAATTAGTCCCGACCCAAATACTATTGCCGTCGCTGCTCACAGAAGTTACATTGTTGGCGGGCAACCCATGCTCAGTTTTGTACTGGTCCCACTGCTGTGCTATTTTATCGAAGCGATTCGCACCGTCACGTGTGCCGACCCAGACGTATTGTTCATCCGTTACAATAGAACTCACAACGTTATCGGAGAGAGAGTCTCTCTTTTTTCGCCCATGTTGGTGCCAATGACCACCATGGGTTTCTATGTTTTCGGATCCACCCTCTTGCCGATAATTCTTCCAGGTCCCTAAAACCTTGTCATAGCGGGACATACCTTCATCGGTACCGACCCAGACGAAACGTTCATCGGCATCCACTGTCCGGACAGTGCGTCCAGTAAGGGTGGGTAGAGCGGTCAAGGGGGTCCAGGATTCTTTCCGCTTATCATAACGGGAAAGCCCCCGCAAGGTCCCTACCCATACATAATCCTCATCAACGGCGAGTCCATACTCGCCGACATGATTGTGGAGCAGCCCCTTGAGATCTTTAAACGTTGTCCAGGTACCAGAGGCGAAATGAAATCGTCGAAGACCTTCGTTAGGTGCAGCTAACCACAGATAATCGTCATCGGCTGCGAGTTCGAGCGTTCCACGTCCGGATCGGATTGTCGTCCACTCCTTTGTACGCCGGTCGTATCGAGTGACACCGGCATCATCCCAAGGTCTGTAGAGTATCCAGACATCCTTCTCCGTTGCGATAACACGTCTAATGGTACTCGCAGCCAGCACGTCATTTGTTGAAAATGTCGTCCATTTTTTGGTTTTCTTATCGTATCGTGACAACGGACGGTTGCTGCCTCTGTCCCACTCCGAACGTGCCACCCAGATGAAATCATCATCTATAGTAATCCATTCGCCGCCTCTACCTGCCAGTCCATCCCTCGGTCCGAAATTCTTCCATTCACCCGTAATTTCATTGTACCGAGTGAGCCCGCGCCCAGAGGCGAACCAGACATTCGGACCATCAACCCCAAGTGTCTTTATGCGCTCAATCTCACGGTGGCCTTCTTCTTCAACGACCTTCCATGTTCCAGTCGCTTTACTATAATGATTTAATTCCAGCCCTATTATCGGAATGACCCAGACGCTCTGCTCACTGACAGCGATCTTATCCACATCGTCTGTAGAGAGTCCATCTTCTGTCGTAAAATGCTGCCACGTATCCGCCATTTTATCGTAGCGCAGCACACCGTAATCCGTTGTGAACCAAACGGCATCCGTATCGACATAACTCCAACGGATAAACGTCATAGATCTTTTTTGCGTGGACTGTAGAATATCTAAGCGTGTGAAACGCCGCCACGTCTCTGTTGGACGGTGAAACCGCACAATACTACCGTTCGGTGAACCCCGCCAGTTATTGAACCAGATATAATCGCCATCAAATTTGATGTCTGAGACTCTGATTTCAAGGAACGGCTCCCGTACTGGACGGGATTGATGCAGTGCCTCTTTCCCATTTTGTACGTTATATTCGACAAGACCGATATCTGTCGCCAACCAAAGCGTTTCATCTGCCTCACACAGGATGTCGCGGATGTTATGTGGTACATTTGAGAGAGAACTCCAAGCATTGGAGGGAATTGTATAACTTCCCAGACCTTGGGGGGTGCCGATCCAGAGGATGCCATCTCGAAAAGCGAGCGCGGTGACATTAGACGAAGGCAATTGGGCATTAAAGGACAACGACACCCAACGCTTTAGGGTGCTGTCATATCTCGCAAGCCCTTGACCTGTTCCTGCCCAAAGCGTCTCTTCCTTTCCTGTTTCGCTTGTGGATAGCAGGACATTAACATTGAGGTTGGGAAGTCCGTCAGCAGCAGCATGCATCTTCTTATCGGCAATTGAATATCGCCAAATGCCCTCAGTGCCACCAAACCAGACACTGCCATCGTGAACAAGCACAGATAATATAAGCGGATTTTTGGGCACGTCCGGCACGGCAAGCTGCGTCCATTTTTGAGATGTTGAGTCATACATGGCGGGGCCCAAGGTGGTGCCGATCCAGATAGTAGGATTGGACTGTCCCGCGTCAGTATCAAGTGCTGTTATAAAGGCTTCACCTTGCGTCTCCGCTTGAAGTGGGGTATGAAATGCCCATTCATCATTAAGATATGTCCCTTCACCAAGTCCTCGATCGCTCCCAATCCAAATGGTTGTCGGAAACCGTTGGTTATCAGAAACCGTCGGTTGTCTGCTATCAGTAGGTTTGTTGGGGATGTTGCTTTTGTTATCACTGCCATGAGAGTCTTCTGGCCGGCTGCTGATGGAAACCGATGGTTGATGGCTATTCTGGCTAATAAGTATTGACGTGACATAAGGTGTTGGCAGTCCATCTTCTTTCGAGATAACTTCCCAACTGCGCGTTTGAGGCGAATAGACCGAAATTCCCGCAACTGTCGCTACCCAGAGGTTCCCATCGGTATCACGTGTTATATCGCGGACATCGTTGTCGGCAAGAAAATCTGCTTGCTTATAAATTGTCCATTCACCGGTCACCTTATCGAAGCGACTCACACCATCCTCTTTGCTCGCAAACCAGACATCATTCCCTTGTGTAGTAATCCAACTGACATGATTACTTGCTAATCCGTCTGCTTTGGTGTAATGCACCCATGTATTGACAGGTTTGATGAACCGATGGATGCCAGCATTGGCAGTTCCGAACCAGACTTGAAATCCATCTGAACGGATACAGGTGATCATATTGCTTTTCAGGAGATCGGTCTTTGTATACGTCTTGATGAAGGTCTGATCAACTTTGTTGTATTGACTGACCCCTTCTTTTTGCGTACCGAACCAAACGCTGTCATCGTCCACGGCAATCGTAGCGATCTCGCTGTCTATCAAGCCATCTGATTTCGTATAATTATTCCAAGAATCGGTATCTCGGTGGTAACGACTCACGCCGCCTCTGCTGAACCTCGGATCCTCATCCCATCCGTGGGGATCCGGGTTTATTTCCCTATCTGTGCCGACCCAGACGTATTCTGGCTCGACTGCGATCGTTGTGATTATTTTGCTAACCAAACCGTCTTTTCGGGTACGTACCGCCCAACTATCAATCGTTTTGTCATAGCGGTTGAGCCCGTTAGACGTTCCGAACCAGACGTAGTTTCCATCCACTGCAATAGAGGAAACCTGGTCGCTCGCTAAGCCATCAATCGTTCGGAAGGTTGAAAAGGTGTCTGTTTGGGTATCGTAGCGGCTTACCCCTTCATCTGTAGCGAACCAAATCCACCGCCCTTCAATTGCAACGGCATTCACCATATCGTTTGCTAACCCATCTTCCATCGTATAGTGTAGCCACCTATCCTGCTGACGTTCCCAGCGTGAAACCCCGCGTGCTGTCGCAATCCATACGTTGTCCGCATCGGCAGCAATACAGTTAACTTCATTGCTGACGAGCGTCCGTTCTACTGGCCATACCTTTTTGGGACGTGAATCTGCACCGGAACCCTCAAGTGGAACACTGGACTGCGGATCGGTTGTTAATGGTCCACACCCTATAATCGCGATGTGACACAGCAAGAATAAAACACACACAACAAAAGCCGTATACGCACATTTGCTTTTGAGTCTTCCAATCCGAAGGTCATTTTCATCTGCTGGGTTCATCATTCTATCGCCGTCCTTTTCGCCGAAGTTTGTATCTTACAATCCGAGGACCATATTCACCGCTTGGCAACTATTATGCCATAAAAAGATTTCATAAGCAAGAGAAGCATATTGGAAAGTTTAAGGTCCGTAAAGTGTTTTATAGTCTGTAAAGTTGTAAAAGCGTTCTTTCGCTGCAATAACTTTAGGCACTTCGCAACTTTAGATACACTTGCGAACTTGCTTTTATAAGACGTATATCGTCGGGACATCCCTTAAAGAAAGTTGGACAAACCCAAGTTGTTACCTACGGAAAAGGCGCTAAAAAATGTTTGACAAAAATTTTCCGATGCTCTACAGTGGACGCAAGAGATATAACAATCAATCTGAAAGCTACAAAGACTGAGGTGTTTCTATGCCATTTGGAGGCAATGACTGGCTCGCTTTAACGGAAGAACCGACACTGGAACCGGAACTGCCGATTTGCGATCCACATCACCATTTTTGGGATTTCCGAACCGAGCGTGTTCCTTACCAACGCTATCTCCTCCATGAGTTGATTGCAGATATTGATAGCGGACACAATGTCCGTTCCACCGTATTTGTTGAGGCGCGGGCAATGTATCGTCCTGATGGATCGGAAGAGGTGCGGCCTGTTGGAGAGGTCGAATTCGTGCAAGGGTTAGCGGCTGCGAGTGCCAGTGGTTTATACGGTCCGAGTCGTGCTGCCGCTGCGATCATAGGGCACGCTAACCTGAATTTGGGTGAACGTGTTGCACCTGTATTGGAAGCCTTACAGGCTGCGAGTCCGAATCGGTTTCGGGGTATCCGACACTCTGTCACCTCGGATCCACACCCAGAGATAGGCGGAACCTCCGCATACAGAACGGCAGGTCAACTGGGGCGTGAGGATTTTCGTGTAGGGGCGCGGGTGCTGGCAAGTATGGAGATGTCCTTTGAGGCGTGGTTGTATTTCCCACAACTTCCTGAACTCGCGGATTTCGCGAAAGCTGTACCCGATTTGACGATTATTCTGAACCATATTGGCGGTTTGCTGCGGGTCGGTCCTTATGGTGGTAAGGATGACGAAGTATTAGCGACTTGGCGGAACGGTATCGCTGCTGTGGCGGCTTGCCCTAACGTCCACATCAAACTCGGCGGTATCGGGATGCCGCGCACCGGTTTTGATTGGCACGAACGCGAAAAACCGATCGGTTCTGAGGAATTGGCGGAATCTATAGCACCCTTTATGAATTACTGTATTGAGCAGTTTGGGCCGGAAAGGTGTATGTTTGAAAGCAATTTTCCGGTCGATAAGGTCTCGTTCTCCTATAATGTGATGTATAACGCGTTTAAACGTTTGTCGTCAGGTTACTCCGACGATGAACGTACATCTCTGTTTCATGACACTGCCACTCGTGTGTATCGGATAGATGTATAAATTCACGCTTCAATTGAAACTCCTTCCACAAGAGGCGGAGATCGCTCTTACGGCCTCGTTGATAAAAGCGGGTGTTGCTTTGAGGACTCGCACAACCCGCAAAGCGAGTGATAAAAATAGCCCGACGGACCGCTTGGTGGACATGTGAAACAGAACCAAAACGGTCTCTGGAGGGAATATGTCCGTTAAATCAGCGTGCGAGCGACAATGGCAAGTTAATTATTCCAGTAATCACTATATTTTTCGCAAAACCTTCGAATTTGGAACATGGTACCCTTGATAGCGTTTTGATGATATCTCAACCGTTTAAGGATATACCCTATCAGCCCCAGCACTTCAAAGAATCGCCATAAAACTGCGATCATAAAGATTAAGCAGACGATGCCCAAGACCGATAAGGTCAACTCGAAATAAAACATAATCAAATTCCTATTAACTCCTTTCTATAAAAGCAGGTTGTTTTCTAAGTCTCCACACAACCTGAAAAGCGGGTTCATTTTCGGATCATAATATGAAAACACATTTTACTTTCTTGCCAGTATGTTACCAGTAGCTGTAGATTTTTGAAGGTGACAGGACCTCATTTTGATAAGTTCACTTGAACTTATCAACCAACGCTTTGAGTTCTTCAAATGTGCCGTGATAAGAGATTGTCATACCATCCGGGGAACGGACACCGCATTTCACGTGTATGGATTCACCAGTTTTGAAGCTAATTTGGGCAATGTGTTGTCCAATTCTGCGGATGCGTTGAACCCTGCTGAGCTGGATCTGCTTGCAACCGAGTTGAAGTTTCATAAACATCTCCTAATTTTCATCATCAATCATGAACCATTTCTACATCCCAAATAGGTTGCCTTGACAAACCCTCTACACGTCAATTGCGGATATTTCTCTGTATTCATAGTCCTTACAAATGCCATCACTCTGGGGCTTGGGTGTGTGATTGATGCACGTTTCCACACAGATGCTGAAGAAATACCCAAGCAAAACCGTCTATGAAACGTCTCTGTTAGTCGTAAGCATACGATTTTCCTTAGCTAC
Source organism: Candidatus Poribacteria bacterium (assembly GCA_009835515.1). GTDB lineage: Bacteria > Poribacteria > WGA-4E > WGA-4E > WGA-3G > WGA-3G. The sequence goes on along the minus strand of VXXH01000505.1, from coordinate 814 downwards.
TAACGTGTCATGTGTTCCGTTTATCAAAAACTCCTTGAAGTTGCGGAACAGGAATGCCCCAGTGATTTAGGAGGTCTGCTATACGTTGTTGGGTTTCATCCGGTAGTGTGTGATGTCCATATAAGTTCGCCAGATGCCAGGGGATGTACTCTAACCGAATGAAGCGTTTATTCTTTATATTCACGCTCAAGTTGCCGTATTTCCTCATTCTGCGGTTGGCGTGAGACTTATCTACGCCGAGGTGGTTATAGATCGGCGCGGTCGCAGCGTACCATTCACCATCATGGCTTCTCAGGGTGACATTCAATTTGCTCAAGAAATCAAGTAATTGCATTCGCATAAAAGATTGCATTTAGGGTATCTTCCGATTCGGTTTTACCTCATAAGATATGTAATGGGAACGGCTCACTTTTCCGCGCCGAGTTTCGCTGCAGGATGTCCCGAAGCAACCTGCCAATGAGTATACCTCCTATCAACTCAACTATCCAAAACGTGATAATTGTCATTAATGTTCTGATTCCTGCCAGTGTGTGTATTTCTGAAGTGTGCGTATAAACTAATACCCAACGATGCTGCCGCTTTCCGTTCGTTAGTTGTTGCGAGAGCAACAGCTGTCTGGACTGTGCTCTTCAACTGACGGATATTCCCGGGCCACGCTGTCTGTTCCAAATGTGTGAGTGCCTCTTGGGTAATCCCTGTAACATTTTTTCTGTATTCGGCACTCGACTCGCTAATGAATGCCTCTACTAACGGCGCAATATCCTCCAGACGCTCTCGTAGTGGTGGTAGATGAAGCATAATGTTTCTTTAATTC
>VXXH01000556.1 GCA_009835515.1 Candidatus Poribacteria bacterium | reverse complement strand
TACTACAATTGAATGACTCTGCCACTCCCAGTCCTACACAAGATTATACGGCATTTGGCGGAAGGTGATGCCCAACTGCTTTAGGGTGGCTTCGGTGAGTTGGGTGCCTCCGCAATGGATAATCTTGCTGCCCTCGTGCCGCGGTAAGCGATCTATGAGATCCTCAGTCAGAATGTCGTCACTGTTGAGTAGGTAGACCCCGACACCATCCGCGTTACCTAAAAAGGCGCGTTGGTGTCTTTCATCAGTATTACAAGCACCATACGACGGGCTATCCCCCTCTAAAAGGGACTGCGCAATGTCTACTGCCATTGGCATTCCTGTTTCCTTGAAAAAGAGGTACTGTGCCATCTCACTAAACAGAATGTCCTGTTTTTCCAAGAAGGTTTCGCCGACATGATAATAAGAAAAAGTTCCACCAATGCCGTACACATGTTGCAGCCTACCCCTCCTCTCAAAGGTGTACCCTTCGCTGACGCGTTCAAGGCGGACAGATGTAACCTCACGGGCTATTTTCGACTTCATCTCAACTAAAATGAAACGTCGATTACCTCGATCCTCACGGTTTTGTTCCAGAACAGCATGAGCTGTTGTACCACTACCTGCGAAGGAGTCAAGGATAACGTCATCTCCTTCTGTAGAAAGACTAACAAAGTCCTTCAAGAGTTGAATAGGTTTAGGATTGTCAAATACTTTCTCGCCAAATATTTCCTTTAATACAGTCGTCCCGTTTCCACTGCTATATTCAGGTTTGTAAAGCAGAGATTTTGGTTTTCTGGTTGGTAAATTGCCGAGGGCAGGTCTCTGTTTCTTGAATAGACTAATCCCAGAGTCTGTCCTCTCTACCATAAGGTTGTGAGACTCTGTAGTCACCTTCTGTTTTCCCCATCTCCAACTCATTTCCTGACCATCTGTCATCGGTAGAACTTCTTCATAATTTCTGGTTTCACAACCCTCTATGACTGTTAACTCATCTTCGGGACTAACAAATATTGGATAATATAAATTGGGTCTTTTAGCTCTTGGAGCATTTTGCCCAGTGGCTTTTAGACCGGCTCCTTTTTTATAATATCCATAATCATCTTCTAGCCACGAATCCAGTATTTCCTCTTCGTCCAATTCAAACTCACCAATTTGGGAATATTCTTTATTTTTTGCCCAACAGAGTGTATATTCATGGGTTCCAGCAAATCCGAATTCATCGTTGTTGCCTTTAAGATTCATTACAGTTGGCAAGCAGGCAATAAGGTTAACTTCACCAAAAATCTCGTTCATTAGCAATTGCAAGTGATGTAACTCATTATCATCAATTGAGATGAAGATAATCCCGTCCTCTCGAAGGAGTTGATGGAGGAGACAGAGGCGTGGATACATCATGCAGAGCCACTTATCATGTCGCGAGAGATCTGTGGCGAGTGCCCCTACCGTCTTTCCAAGCCACTTCTGAATGGTTGGGTCGTTAACGTTATCATTATAGACCCAACTTTCGTTACCTGTATTATAAGGCGGATCAATATAGATGCATTTGACTTTACCCGCGTAATAAGGGAGGAGTGCTTTGAGGGCGAGGAGGTTATCGCCTTCAATGAGGAGATTCCCAGTGCCGAGCGGTTCGTTTTCAGTCCCAAGGGAGCGATCAGGGTCGTGTGTCAAGGTGTGTATCGGGACTTCGTCATGGTGGTTGATGACGGCTTCTTTTCCGATCCAGTTGAGGGTTGGCATGTACGTTCTTTCTCCGAGTCTATGTTTTCACAAGACAGACGCAAATTGAGCATATCAAATTATTTTATCACGTTTTGCCACGTTACAGGGTTTACATCGCAAGGTCAGATTTTCCCATACAGTGAGGCCACCCCGTGCGTATGGAGTTATGTGATCGGCATCGAGTTGTCTAAAGCCTGCGGGACCACAGAAAACTTTTTGGCAGTCGGGACACACATAGCCGCCACGACTTTTGTCAAAGTTCCGAAGGAAATATGATTGTTTCCATTCAGCGGGAAAAAATCGAGCCTGTGGATTACATGGAGGGAGATTAGGGGGGAGTGAGCTCAAGGATATGTGTCCACAATTTTCGCTAAAAGAAGTTTCGCCATATCACACTGCGCCTTTTGACCTCGATCCCCTTTCCAGCGGCCCCTTGACTCTGGATATCCTCCTTTTCGCTTAAGCCATCTTTCCCCTGCTCTACGCGGGGTTTGTATAAATCCCGCAATCGCGTCCCACGCGTCAAAACTCAGCTTATCTGCATCAATACCTAACTCAACCGCAGCTCCGATCAAGAGTGCCATTTGCTTGTACTTATCAACACTTACACCCGGAAGTCCACGTCCAAGGATCGCCCCTATCCACTGAGCGAAACTACGGAAGTCGTCTTCAAGTCCATTTCCATACGTAGGAAAAACAGGGGTTCCCCCTTGTGTATCTGTATATTGTAATTGTGCACAATAGATGTCTAATGCCCCTTCTGTGGATCCATGAAATGCAAGCGGGAGATGTTTCATTAAATTCGGAGATGAAAGGAGCACATCCAACTTCTCTCTATGCATAAAGACAAGGTACCAGAGAACCATTGCTGATGGGGTTTGTCCTTTGGCGCGGTCTTTGCCTTCCCACCAATCTTTCCAAAGTTCCCATATCTCAGGATACTGCTTCCAAGGATTGTCTACACCCTTTTGACGTGCCGCTTCTATCATCCGCTTTGCCGAGGAAGAATCGGCATGAATTCCGGCAAGGCGCACGAAGTACACGCACTTCGACTCACTATAATAGGAAAGACGAATATCTTGGGCAGTTAAAGGGGTTCCACCTTCATTGATACGCCGAAAGATTTCAAGTTTCGTGCGGAGATCCAATCGGGGTGGAAGGTAAATGATTGTAAGTGGGTATCGTCGAAAGACAGTTTTGAATTTCTGAGGAAGTTCCGAAAACTTCTTTCCACTATAGTGGATACTTTGTGGCGAAAGATAGTTAATATCGTCGTCCGCGTTTAAACGGAGCTTGTCGCGCTCATATTTCAGGATTGTATTCAAGCGTTGTTGCCCATCAATCACTTCAGAAATGCTTGTATCCAGATCATCTAAGAAAAAAAGCGCAGGGGTCGTCAGATTGTTCAACAACGATTCTATGAAAAGTGATTCTTTTCGATCACCCCATTGTTCAGCATCTCGCTGATAATCTGGAATGATAATGTCGCCTCTATTAAAGTTGTTAATAATAGTTTCAACACTCTCACTCTGTGTTCGGGTGGGTTCACTCACGATTGGCGCGATTTCTACACTTTCTTCGGTCATATCATTTTCCTCTTCCTTTTTCCTTGCGCTTCTCGGGTGGCACGTAATACGAAACAACTTTCATGCCTTTCCGTCTGCACTCTTCTTGAACTTTTCGCATATACGCCGAGAGTTCTTCAACAGAGTTGAATTGAGCAGAAAGTTCCTCTTTTATTCGATAGCACTCTTCAAGGATGGGATCTGTGTAATTTTCAAAATCTTCTTCTTTCATCTGAAATTCCGTAATTAATTCTGTAGGTATACAGATAGCCACCAGTTCAAAATGTATCATGAAATGTTGTCGATTTCAAGAGATAATTGATACAATTTAGGTAGTCTCTGGTGCGTCAAGCACGGCATCCAACTGATCCATCACTTTGTGGAACGCTTCAACATACAGCCACATCAACTCGAAATCGTTCGGCGGATTGATATCAAAGACGTAGCAGTGAGAATCAATGAATTCAACGGCTTTTGGATAGTCCTCAGTTTTGTATTCAACTGTTGAACCGTTGCATCGCCACGGGCAGCCGGTACCGTAACCGACTTGGTTTTGAAATATTTCTTGTGATGGCACGGGTAACCGTTGCCACTGTCCCGTTGGGACACCTTCAGCGCGGAGTGCTTCCTGCACCTTCTCACGTAAAGTGCGTGCTGGAATGTCTAACCCCAAGGCTTCTGGATTGAAACCGACGACGTAGTTGTAATAGACCGGTTCACATCCGTCTGGTGTGAAAGGTGTTTCGATGCCGTCAAGTTCACTGAGATGCAGCGTGAGATAGTTGCAATTTTCGATGCGCAGTGCGTTGTTCGTATCAAGTCGTTTCAGCTGACTCCGAATGAACGCCTGACTGAACATATCACCGCGATACATCCATCCGAGTCCATACGCGTTATACGCCTGCTCCTCACGTTCTCTGCCCGGTACGACGATTTCTCCGAAATACTGCAACAACGCCGCGCGCTTGTAAATTTCCTCATCATCTGTTGTGAACAGACCGCCTTGACAACCGCTGCTGAGCGTTTTTGATGCCTGTGTGCTGTATCCCGCCGCGTCGCCAAATGAACCACAAAGTTTACCTTTATAGCGCGCTCCGTGTGCTTGCGCGACATCTTCAATGACTTTTAAGTTGTGTTTCTTGGCAATGGCGAGGATAGGGTCCATATCGGCAGGCATGCCGTGAATATGCACCGGCAGAATCGCACGTGTTCGCTCGGTAATCTTTGCTTCAATCTCGTTCGGATCAATACAATAGGTCACCGGATCAATATCAACAAAAACGGGGATAGCGTTGTGATGGAGCACTGCTGCCGCAGTTGCCCAGAAAGTGAAGGCGGGAATGATAACCTCGTCTCCGGGTTCGATACCTGCCCCGGCGACGCAGAGATGTAGCGCAGCGGTGCCGCTATTGACAGGAATACAATACTGAACCCCCATGTATTCCGCCCATTCCTGCGCAAGACCTTCGGATTGGATTCGCTGCTGTTCGGTAATTCTTTCGGAAGCGATGACCTCGGCAATCGCGTCTCTGTCAGATTTTGTAACCTGTGGCCACGGTTGAATCAATCCATCGGGGATCGTCCGTTTGCCACCGTGTATTGCGAGTTTCCCTGCCATGAGTGTGCTCCTTAACGCCTTGAAAAACATGAAGCGTTGCTTACGCCGCAGTGGAGAATAGCAGTCAGCAATAGGGGGTTCGCTACGTTCACTTTCAGGTGTCAGTTCAAGAGGTGTTGATTCGTACTGATGACTGAAAGTGCAACGAGCAGCAGTGCTTTATAGATGTGCTATTGCCTTTGGGATTCGCTTTAAAACCTCGTCTCTGCCGAGCAGTGCAACAATATCAAAGAGACTCGGTCCGAACGATGTCCCCGTCAGTGCGATTCGCAATGCTTGCATTGCTGCGACGCGTTTGATATCGTTCTCATCCGTGTATTTCCAAATTGCCGTTTCAACTGTTTCTACGTCAAACGAAGGTGTTTCTTCCAAAATCTGTAAGAGATTCGTCAGAATCTCACGAGTTTTCTCTCTCTTCTCCTCTGAACCGCCCCACCATTTCTTGACCGCTTTCGGTTCATATTCAAATTCATCGGTAAAGAAATAACGGGTCTGTGGGATGATATCCTGTAACGTTGTGAGGCGTTCACCGACCGCCGCTACAATATTTTCCAGCCAGTCGCGTTCCTCAGTCGAATTGATTAAACCTTCTGCCTGCCAGAACGGGATCACTGCGTCTGTCCGTGCCGAAACATCGAGTTGATTTATGTAATGGGAGTTGAGCCATTCAAGTTTCTTAATATCGAAAACGCTACCGCTTTTGCCGACCCGTGTGAGATCAAATTTCTCTATAAGCTCATCTACAGAGAAGATCTCTTGTTTGTCATCATAGGACCAGCCGAGTCGGACAACGAAGTTCAGCACCGCTTCAGGTAAATATCCCTGCTCACGGTAGCGATTAACAGCAACGAGGTCGCCGTGATGACGCTTGCTCATCTTTCTGCCACTACTATCCAGCACCAGTGGAATATGCGCAAACTGTGGAACCTTCAAACCGAGGGCATTTGCGATCGCAATCTGTTTTGGCGTGTTATTGAGATGTTCTGTCCCTCGAATCACGTGCGTTATCTGCATCTCCGCATCGTCAATAATTGAGGTGAGATTGTAGTTCGGCATCCCGTTTGAGCGGACAATCACTTCGTCCTCTAAGGTATCGGGATCGATACTGCGTGAACCGAGCACGATGTCCTCAACAAGGATCGGTGTGTCTGGCATCTTTATGCGCACGACCGGCTTTCTGCCCTCGGCGACAAAGCGTTCTACGTCTTCCGATGTCAGGTGTCGGTGCCTTCCATCGTAGGAACGGGTCAGCTTATCGGCACGCGCCTGTGCGCGGATTTCTTCAAGTTCTTCAGGTGTGCAATAGCAGTGGTAGGCATTGCCGCTTTCAAGCAGTTGTGTAACGTACCCGTCATAGATATTCCTCCGCTCCGACTGGACATATTGCTCGTCCCAGTTGATGTCCAACCACTTCAACGCTTCATAAATCTCGTGCATGGATTCATCGGTGGAACGTGCCGTATCTGTGTCATCGATTCGGAGGATAAACGTGCCGTTGTGGTGTTTAGCGAATAGCCAATTGAACAGAGCCGTGCGTGCGCCACCGATATGTAAGAAACCGGTAGGCGAAGGTGCCATTCGGACGCGCACGGTATCTGTCACAACGGCAGCTGCAGTGTTTGGTGTTTCGTTCATTTCTGCCCCTTTTGGATTTTTGCCCAACTATCTCTTAGTGGTACTGTACGATTGAAAACCAACTTCTCCGGTGTTGTATCCGAATCAACACAAAAATAGCCCATCCGAAGGAATTGATACCGGCTTTCAGGTGGCGTGTCAGCGAGACTCGGTTCAACTTTGCAATTGTTTAAAATCTCCAAGGAGTTCGGATTCAGAAACTGTATCCAATCTTCTCCTTCTGCAGCACTTTCCGGTTCACGTTCTGTAAAAAGCGAATCGTAGAGGCGCACCTCAGCATCAACAGCGTGTTCAGCAGACACCCAATGCAATGTCCCTCTAACTCTGCGACCATCTTCCGACCAACCGCCACGCGTTTCTGGATTATAGGTGCAGTGAATCTCAGCAATTTCACCGGTGTTTTCATCTTTAACAACGCGTTCGCAGTGGACATAATAGGCGTGCTTCAGTCGGACCTCTCGTCCGGGTGCTAATCTGAAGAATTTTCGGGGTGGGTCTTCCATAAAATCTTCACGTTCAATGTAGATTTCCCGCGAAAACGGGATTTGCCGTGTCCCTGCGTTCTCATCTTCCGGATTATTGTCTGCATCAAGCATCTCAACCTGTCCTTCTGGGTAGTTGTTAATAATCACCTTAACCGGATCGAGAACTGCCATCACGCGTGGTGCGCGGCGATTCAGGTCATCGCGGATAGAATACTCAAGTTGCCCCATTTCAATGAGGTTCTCAGCCTTTGAAACACCGATGCGGTTGCAAAAATCTCGGATAGATTCGGGTGTATACCCGCGGCGACGCATCCCCGCGAGTGTCGGCATCCTTGGATCGTCCCAACCGCTGACGTGTCCACCCTGTACCAGTACCCGAAGTTTCCGTTTGCCCAAAACAGTATAGGTAAGATTCAGCCGTGCGAATTCAATCTGGCGGGGTTGATAGATTTCCAGCGATTCTAAAAACCAGTCGTAGAGCGGACGGTGGTCCTCAAAATGAACATCACATAACGAATGTGTTATGCCTTCAATTGAATCAGATTGCCCGTGTGTGAAATCATAAGTCGGATAGATACACCATTTGTCGCCGTGGCGATGGTGGTCTGCGCGTAAGATACGATACATCACAGGATCCCGCATATTCAGATTCGGGCTGTTCATATCAATTTTTGCGCGGAGCGTGCGAGAACCGTCTGGGAAGTCGCCGTTACGCATTCCTTGGAACAACGCTAAGTTTTCCGCAACCGACCGATCTCGGTAAGGACTATTTGTCCCTGGGGCGACTAAGGTGCCACGATAACTGCGCATTTCGTCTGGTGTCAGATCACAGACGTACGCCTTCCCTTTCTCTATAAGTTTAACTGCGTACCCATAAAGCACCTCAAAATAGTCGGAAGCGTGATATTCTCGATCTTTCCAATCGAATCCAAGCCAATGGACATCTCGCTTAATCGCTTCTACGTATTCACTCTCTTCTGTAATCGGGTTGCTATCGTCAAATCTTAGATTGTAAAGTCCACCATAATCTTCGGCGATCCCGAAACTAATCCAGATAGCTTTAGCGTGCCCGATATGGAGGTAGCCACTCGGTTCTGGCGGGAATCGGGTATGCACTCGACTCTCATATCTGTTTGTCTTGAGGTCCTTTTCAATCTCTTGACGGATAAAGTTTGTGTCGGAGGTGTTGTTGTTGTCTTCTTTTAAATGCGGATCTGAATGCTTCATCTAATCTTAGGGTTGGAAACCCAAGTCTTCAGACTTGGGCGGAAAACCCGCTCCTATAAGTAAAGTTCAAGCGTCTTAGCACTTTGAAATCAGATGTTTTAGCGTTTTGGCAAAGACGGGTGCCCCTTAAATCGTAGAGAGAAATACCGCGTTTGCCAAAACCACTGATACGCGTCAAGCCATATTTGATATGTTTGACGAGCGTATTTTTTACCAAACCATTCTGAGTGGTTCCACCATAACGTGGACGTTTACCCCCTTTTTCAGGGTTCTGCCTGTGAAGTTCGCGTCTGGCAATAGGGATCGGTGAAACACACATCAAGTCTGTATTATCAGGGACAGAAACACCGCCAATCGTATGATAGGCTAAACACCAACTATCTACACAATGTGCCTCAAATGTTTCTGAAAGTTTCTTAGCGGATTTCTTGAGTCCCAATCTATCACGGATCTCTTTCGTCTCCCACCCTTGAAGGGTGAACAACTTCCAACGCTTCACTATTTCAGCATAGAACCATTGTTTACCGACTTACTACCGGGGTCTACACCGACAACAATCTCTTGTTTGAATCGTTTCGATGGTTCTCTGTTAAGTCGGATACAGAACACCGCATGATCCCAATACGGTGTAGCGTCTCCACATTTGATCATCATGCCTGCCCGCGTCGGTGTTGTCGGCATGAGTCTTTCGCCATCTTTACTTTTGACAGGAACGAAGTGCATCGTAAGTTCCCTTTCGGGTTATGTGTTGCCCCTTCGAGATCACGTATCAGAGCGGGTATAGACTTGGAGAGCATCCATACCGTCTGTGCGTGTGCCACCACGAGACACGCGATATTTTACTCTAGAAAACCGTTTACCTTGTGGGTCCCCGTGTGGCTACGGATATTCACAAGTTTCCCAAGTCTTCAGACTTGGGTAGTTGACATCTTATACCGTACCAATCATATATGTTCTGTTTTGGGCGCGTTACAGAGACCTCCGCTTTTAAGAGCGGTATGTCTATAAGGGTTGGAACATCCGATTAATATATTATACCCTCAAAATACCCTAAAGTCAAGGTTATGGTACACTTTCAAACCGTATTTACCAAGGTTCGGGGCATTGCACGAAAATGCCTCGTGATCGCGTAAAAAATGGGCAGATACACACCCTACAAACGCCAAAGAATACGCGCTGGTTGTAAAGCAAAACCTGTGGTTGCTGCGGGACATTAAAATACAACAATTTTTGTTACATACCAAACAATTTCTGCTTACTCGGCAATAGGAGGGGAACTACAAGCGGGTTCAACTG
>VXXH01000753.1 GCA_009835515.1 Candidatus Poribacteria bacterium | reverse complement strand
GTGTAAACTGCTAAAGTCACTTTGGACAACTCATCTATTCTTTACTATCAATGCCTCATCTGAATCAGGATACTTTTCAACGATATACCCCCATGTCTTTGTGGCAGTTTGAATCCTATTCTCATCGAAGGCGATTTCCCCGAGTAAATAATATGCGCGAGGTTTATGTTTATCATTGATATTTTCATGGAAAATAAGGTTGATGAGTTCGCGCTTCGCGTCATTATTTCAACCGTGCACCTTCAGTAAAATTGCTTTTTCTATAGACGCTTCAATCGTCAATCCACTCATAGCGGTTATTAAAGCAATCGTTGACCAGAAGTACCTAAACACTATTTTCCTCCTTAAATTTAATCGTTCCGTGTCAACTTCAATAGCATCTGTTGTGGCGTGAGGATTGGAATATTATTACGAGAAAACCCCGTAAGATTCCGTGTAACAATCAAATCAAGTTGCCTACTTATTGCACATGCCATTTGCAGATTGTCTTCAAAATCGTTTCCATCTAGCGTTGTCGCCAAACGTAGTTCATCAATTCCAACCGGTATAACGGACAATTGGTCTAAACTGGAGTGTACCGCTTGCCATGCTTTTTCACTGCCTGCGTAGCGGCGAGTTATGTAAAAAATATCAGTTAGCGAAGTTGCCGTGACACAAGCGACAAATCGCCTGTCAAGTTTGGCTTCCCAGAGGGCTGCAGCATCGGTGCTCCAGGGCGTACGGTCAAGCAAAACATCCAGAATTACATTTGTATCCAACAATGCGTGAATCATCCGTATTTTTTCAAGCGCTCCTCTTCAAGAATTTTCTTGCAGTCTTCGTCGGTAGGGGGCGGGGCATCCGTTTTCGCAATACCGACTACCTCATCCAATGACATAGTTTGTGGCGGGGGTTGAATACGCGAGGGTACCACAGTCTCCAAAATCCGACGCGCCAAGTCAATGCGCATTTCTGGGTCCCAAGTTCTCACGCGATCCCACACTTCGAATATCTCTTTCAAATTCACGGATTCCATCAAAGTCTTCAGCGTGGAAACCTCTGAAGTTATTCAGAGGCATAAACGCTGTCCTCCTTTTTTAATCAAAGTGTCTATCTGATTGTCTGAAAAATGCCTGCAGCACCCATGCCACCACCGACACACATTGTTACCATACCGTATTCGTGATTTTGTCTATGCATCTCATTAATCAGGCTCACAGTGAGTTTTGTGCCTGTGCAACCGAGCGGATGTCCAAGGGCAACTGCGCCCCCATTGACGTTCACCTTTTCGGAGGGTAGCTGCGCCTCTTGAAGAACAGCAAGGGCTTGCACGGCAAACGCTTCGTTGAGTTCTATGACATCTATATCGGCTAAAGTTAACCCTGCGGACGCGAGTGCTTTAGGAATTGCAGACACCGGTCCGATGCCCATGATTTCAGGTGGAACACCGGCAGTGGCGTAACTGACAAAATGTGCTAATGGGTCGTAACCGTCTGCTTTTGCTCGCGTTTCAGACATAAGAACGACAGCGGCGGCAGCGTCGCTCATTTGTGAAGCATTGCCAGCCGTCACTGTCCCGTCTACGTGAAAAACAGGTTTGAGAGATGCCAGTGCCTCTGGTGAAGTGTCTCGGCGCGGTCCTTCATCGGTATCAAAGACAGTGCTAACGGTTTCAGGCACATCTTCCGAATTGAGATGTGTCTCCTCTATCGTCAACGGCACGATTTCTTCTCGGAATTTGCCTGCATCAATTGCTTCGATTGCTTTGCGGTGGCTCTCATAAGCATAGGAATCTTGCGCGGCACGAGATATACCATACTTCCGCGTCAGGTTTTCAGCAGTCAATCCCATGCTGAGATAGGTATCGGGGGCGTGTGCTATGAGTGCCGGGTTCGGGGAGAAGTTGACACCGAACGGTACCTGACTCATGCTCTCTACACCACCAGCAATAACGACTTCGGCGCGCCCCGATAGAATCTGCTCGGCACCCATCGCTATCGTTTCTAAACCGGATGCACAGAATCGGTTGATCGTAATAGCAGGGACGGAGACCGGGAACCCCGCTCGTAAACTGGCAATACGCGCAACATTGTAACTCTGGGGTCCCTCATGCGTCGCGCACCCGATGATGACATCGTCTATGTTATCCTTATTTAGTTGTGGAAGTTTCTCAACCGCGCCGCGGAGTGCAGCGGCGGCGAGTTCGTCTGGACGCGTGTTTTTCAGGGTGCCCCTTCCTGCCCTTCCTACGGCTGTGCGCACAGCAGATACGATAACTACGCTCGGTGTCGTTTGCATTACTTCTTACCTCTCTGGAGCGTTGCTGCTATCCTTACGTGCGTCTCCTGTTCTCCACAAAGACTGAGGAACACCTCATGCTCCAAATCGAGCAGATATTGTTCGGAGACAAACTGAGGGGTTGAAAGTTCACCTCCACAGAGGACATAAGCCAATTGATTGGCGAGATACTGTGTATAATCGTCGATAGTGTCCGCTTGTCGAAGGAGATGTGTTTGCAGATGGAGTCGAGCAATCCCTTCTTCACCAAGCACGAATATCTGTTGCGGGTCGGGGGGTTGATACCCCGCTTTGTGCATTGCGCGTGCCAATTGCTTAGCGTCTTCAAGATGTGTCTCTTGGTTTGATGAGACAGCATCCGTACGACGGAGATAACCGAGTTCCACCGCATCTGCAGCGTTTTGTGAAACGGTAGATTCGCGGATTATATCAAAAGCCTTATTAACATAAGGAAACAGACTTTGAGTCGGTGCGGGTAGCGTTTGTCCCTCTAAGCACCGAAGTGCCATCTCCTTAGTGCCACCGCCAGCCGGAATAAGTCCGACACGGACTTCAACGAGACCGAGATTGCTTTCAGTATAAGCTTGGACGGCATCTGCACCGAACGCGAGTTCACACCCACCACCGAGTGCCATGCCTGCTGTCGCTGCGATGACCGGTTTTGATGCTGTCCGGAGTCTGGTGCAGACGGTTTGCAGTTTACGGAGTGTTCCCGAAATCGCGTCCCAGTCTTGGTTCTTCGCACGTTCCAGTAGGAGAATTAGGTTGAGTCCGACCGAAAAATGCTTCGCCTCTGTGGCGATAACCAAGCCTACGTAATTAGTTTCCACCTCGTCCAACGCGGCATCGAACATCTCCAGCATTCCATCCGTTATGATGTTCAGCTTTCCATGCAGTTCAAGTTGAACAACACCATCGCCGATGTCTATCAGACTGGCATCCGCATTGGAGGTGATAGGTTTAGCGTCTGTCGTTTTTAATGTTGACATTTCGGTAATTTACCTTAGTAGCGTTCTCAAACCAGCTGGTAATTAGGCACTACACATCAAAGTGGTAGACGATTTCATCGAACCGATCCGCTGCAAAGGTGAACAAGAAAACTAAATTCTCAGTCCCGGTACAACAGAGTGAGTGCTTTGCATTGGCGGGTATGAAGACCGACGCACCCGGACTGAGCGATGCTTCATGATCGTCTACTGTCACATACCCGTGCCCGCTGATGACATAGTATGTCTCTGCAGGGGCATGGTGATGGAGGGGCAGCAGGGTCCCCGGTGTCATTTCTGCTATTCCAGTAGAGAGTTGACTGCTGGGGCCGCGTTCACCGGATATGAGGATTTTCCAACGCACTGGACTTCTGGCAGCGAGATCTGGATCGTCCCAAGTTTCCCAGTCAAGTGCTGCTTCGTTAAGGATGATTGGTTTCTGTTTATTCATGGGATATAGTCTAACAAATTAGGAGTGATTTTACAAGATTTTTCCGACCCTTGACAAAAGATAAGAGGTTTGCTAAAATTATAAACAGTTGATAGAGACTTCACACACTTATGCAAGTGAGGGAGATTCCGACACCGATACGGAGGAGATCATGGATACCTTACAAGACTTTGAATTCAAGCAAAAAAAATATATGCCTATCTTTCCAAAAGCGAGCGGAAAACCCACTGTTTACATTGAAGGATACCCTTGCGAGGACGATGAGCCTATGGCCGCGACCGGATTTCACGCCGACCAGATTACCATATTTTCTGAACAACTCTCTCGATACTTCTCGATTAATGCACATATCTATATTGGCGTTGACAGTTTTATCTACTACCATGAAGGGGACATCACGAAATTCGTCGCGCCCGATGTTTATGTTGTCTTTGGTGTTGCTAAATTTCCACAGCGGCGAAGTTTTTATACGTGGTCAGAAGGTGCCACCCCTGCGGCTATTTTTGAATTTCTTTCTGATTCCACAGCAGATCAGGATCGGCATGAAAAAGTCCAACGCTATCTGATGGATATGAAGGCTCAAGAATACTTCATCCATCAACCTGAAATGAAGAAACCTTCAGAATTTCGGGGATGGCAGCGGGATCCATCAGGTGGCATCGTAGAGCTTTCACCGGACCCGCAGGGGGGCTTGTTCAGCGAAGCGTTAAATCTATTTTTTCGGTGCGAAGATCAACTGGATACCCACGTCAGGCTTTTGCGCCCGTATCTACCGGATGGCACCCCGATTACGACTTCTATGGAGGAGCATCGGCTTCGGATGGAGGAGCAGCAACTTCGGATGGAGGAGCAGCAACTTCGGATGGAGGAGCAGCAACTTCGGATGGAAGCAGAGGCGCGCGCAACAGAAGAAGCACAACGGCGACAGGAAGTAGAAAGTGAACTAGAGCGTCTCCGGCAGCAACTCGCTAACCGCTAAAATAACAGCATGTAACGGTTCTATCCTGTCACAGCACCTTCAGAAGCAGAAGAGACGGAGTTCGCATATTTTGCCATGACCCCACGGGCATAACGCGGTTCAGGCGGTCTCCACTCCTCAAAACGTGCTCGGATTTCAGCGTCGGAGAGTTCAACGTCAAGTCGTCGTTCCTTTGCGTCAATAACGATTTCGTCGCCTTCTTGGAGGATGGCGATGGGACCGCCTTTCGCCGCTTCAGGTGCGACGTGGCAGATCATGAAACCGTGCGTTGCGCCGGAGAATCTACCGTCGGTTAAAAGTGCGACATCTTCACTCAAACCGGCACCAACGAGTGCTGCCGTTACACCTAACATCTCACGCATGCCGGGACCACCGATGGGACCCTCATAACGGATAACGACGACATCACCGGCTTTGATCTCTCCACCTTTAATGGCAGCGAAGGTATCCTCTTCACGTTCAAAGATACGTGCAGGACCGCGATGGAGGGTTTTGTCCTGTCCGGCTAACTTGATAACACACCCATCTGGTGCAAGGTTCCCTCTCAAAATAGCAAATCCGCCGGTCGGTTTGAGCGGTGCATCCACGGATCTGACTACCTGTTGTCCGTCGGTTTCAGTGGCTGCACCTGCCTCTTCACCGATGGTTTTACCGGTGACAGTGAGTTCGTCGGTATGAAGTAGACCCGCCTCTGCCATGCGTTTTGCTAAGAACGGGATGCCCCCGGCTTCATAGAGGTCGTTAGCGACAAACTGCCCGCCCGGTTTAAGGTCGGCTAATACGGGCGTTCTTTGACTAATGGTGTGGAAGTCTTCAATTGTTATCGGGACCTGTGCTTCGTGTGCGATAGCGAGGAGATGTAGAACGCCGTTGGTAGAAC
The DNA here is from genome assembly GCA_009835515.1 of Candidatus Poribacteria bacterium. Classification (GTDB taxonomy): domain Bacteria; phylum Poribacteria; class WGA-4E; order WGA-4E; family WGA-3G; genus WGA-3G. The sequence continues at coordinate 3,978 of VXXH01000753.1, read as the reverse complement.
CACCGGTCGCGGCGACAGAAGTAATTGCATTCTCAAGCGACTTACGGGTAATAATTTGACTCGGTCGTCGGTCAGCGGCGAGCATGTCCATGACGAGTTGTCCGGCTTTGTATGCCTCGTTGTCCTTTTCCTCCACGACAGCCGGGACACTCCCGCTTCCCATCGGCGCGATGCCCAACATTTCAACGGCTGTTGCCATGGTATTGGCAGTAAACTGTCCGCCGCATGCCCCGGGCCCCGGGCACCCTTTGCTAATCAGATCGTCAAGTTCTTCAACGGTTATCGTGCCTTCGGCGTGCTGCCCGACGGCTTCAAAGACATCCTGGATCGTGACATCACGTCCCTGAAAGTTGCCCGGCATAATCGAACCGCCGTAAAGCGTAAGAGATGGAATGTCTAACCGCGCCAGTGCCATGACGGTGCCGGGAACGGTTTTGTCGCATCCACAAAGAGCGACGACAGCATCAAACATGTTGCCGATGGAGACCAACTCGATCGAATCAGCGATGATCTCTCGACTGATCAGCGAGGTTTTCATACCTTCGGTGCCCATAGTGATGCCATCAGAGATGCTAACGGTATTGAATTCGAGTGGTGTGCCACCTGCGGCGCGGATGCCTTCTTTGACCTTAGCAGCAAGTCTTCTTAAGTGGAAGTTACAGGGACCGATCTCAATCCACGTATTGGCAACCCCGATAATTGGTTTGTCAAGGTCTTCAGGTGAAAGCCCGCCATCGCCGAACATAAGCATTGTCCGAGCGGCGGCGCGGTCAGGTCCATCGGTAATCGCATAACTTCGGGGTTTCAATTTATTGGACATTTCTTTGGGTTCTCCTACAAATTGCCTACAAATTAATAAAAAGGCAGAAGGCAGAGGCATGGAAAATCGGTTGCCTTACAACGCCGAGATTTGGTAATTATGGCTACATTGTAAATTCGTAGACGAGTTCTCCGTCTGGAGCATCTTTGAGGCGTAAAATGATCGTACCTGCTTCCTGTCGATAAGCCGCCTGATACATTGTCTTGATTGGCGTAAGATCAAAGCGATAGTTTTCTGTTGGATATGCTTCACATGTGTCGCCGTTAGCATTGTGTGCAATCGAAACTTGCAATTGAACTGGGAACGATTCAAGAAACTCTTCTGAAACGACAAGTGTGAATTGATGTGCTTCACACCCACCACTGTAGGATACACTGATATTTAGCGTATCATCTGTGATAGTAACAGAATTTAAGGTATATGCGTCGGTGCCGAACCTATCTCCCGCATCACCAACGAAAACAGCACCTGTATAGAATATTTCGTCTGGATTAACGTCATCTACAGAAATAGATACCGGATCATCAGGACCCGTCTTTATCTGGTCGTTTAACTGCTGACACCCTATGGTGAAGACAAGTACACTCAAGATATATACAATGAGGCTTTTGAGTTTCATATTTTTATCCGTTGGATGTGCCAGGTCCCTCTACATACCGAGCCAATTGCTAAGTATGCCGCCGTATTTTGCGATCAGACCGGCGAACACGACTGACACCATAGACATCAACTTAATCAGGATGTTAAGCGATGGGCCGGAGGTATCTTTGAACGGGTCGCCGACGGTATCGCCGACAACGGTAGCCTTGTGTTGCTCGGAACCTTTTTCACCGTATTCTTCTTTGTGTCTACCTTCTTCGATGAATTTCTTGGCGTTATCCCATGCGCCCCCAGCATTTGCCATCATAATTGCGAGTACGAAGCCGGTCGCTAAACCGCCTGCGAGTAACCCTAACACACCACCGACATCGAAAATCAGACCGACAGCGACAGGTACAATGATCGCGATGAGTGACGGGAAGATCATCTCGCGCTGTGCACCAACAGTCGAGATTTCGACACAGCGTGCGTAATCGGGTTTCTCTTCACCCTTCATAATACCAGGCTTCTCCCGAAATTGGCGACGCACCTCTGCGACCATAGCACCAGCGGCACGTCCGACGGCTTTCATTGTCAACGCGCAGAAATAGAACGCCATCACTGCCCCGATGAACAACCCGATGAGCACTTGTGGATTCATCAGCGTGACATCGTAGTAATCCATAAATTGACTGACGCTAACTTTCAGCGTCTCAACTGTGCCTTCGCCTTCGATATCCAGTGTGTCCTTACCTGCCAAATGGATTAAACCGTATCGAATTTCTTCCAAATAGGCGGCAAGCAGTGCGAGAGCTGTGAGTGCTGCTGAGCCGATTGCAAATCCCTTACCGGTTGCGGCGGTCGTATTACCGAGCGCGTCCAATTGATCCGTGCGTTCTCGGACACTTTCATCGAGCTTTGCCATTTCAGCGTTGCCGCCAGCGTTGTCTGCGATGGGGCCATAAGCATCTGTGGCAAGGGTTATCCCGAGCGTCGCCAGCATACCGACAGCAGCGATACCGACACCGTAAAGCCCCATCAGCGGTTCCGTCGCGCCCCCAGGCAGGTAGTAGCTGACAGCAACTGCGGCAACAATCGTTATGACTGGAATCGCCGTTGATTCCATACCGACAGCAATCCCTTCAATAATCACGGTTGCGGGTCCGGTTTGCGCCTGCTTGGCGATGGCACGCGTTGGCGCGTAATCGTGAGAGGTAAAGATTTCGGTGACTTTGCCGATAATCAAACCTGCTACAAGCCCAGCGATGATCGCGCCCCACACCTGCCACTTGTTCGGGAGATCGAGGTAGATAAGCACAGGGAGCGACAAGATGGCGATGCCGAAAGCACTCCCGTTAATTCCGAAGTTAAGGGAACCCATCAACTGTTTCATGGTCGCGCCCTCTTTTGTACGCACGAGATAGATGCCCAAAATAGAGAGGATCACGCCGATGCCAGCGATAATCATCGGTGCCGAGAGATATTTAAGCTGGTCCACAAGGTTATCGTGATCTTTGGCAGCGACAGCCGCGACACCGAGTGCGGCGGTTGCGAGAATTGAACCCGCATAGGATTCGTAGAGGTCGGCCCCCATACCTGCGACATCACCGACGTTGTCGCCGACGTTATCTGCGATGGCAGCTGGGTTGCGAGGGTCGTCCTCTGGAATGCCGGCTTCAACTTTTCCGACGAGGTCTGCGCCGACATCCGCTGCTTTTGTATAGATACCGCCGCCGACGCGGGCGAAGAGGGCTTGTGTTGAGGCACCCATACCGAAACTCAGCATAATCACAGTAATCTGGGGGAGTGGATTGACTTCCAAGAATCCAGGTAATATTTTTGGAAAGAGATAGTAGAGAATGAGGAACCATCCGGTAATATCAAGCAGTGCGAATCCGACGACTATCAATCCCATGACCGCCCCGGCGCGGAACGAGACCTTTAAACCGGCGTTGAGTCCTTGCATAGCAGCACTCGTTGTGCGGGCGGAGGCGTTGGTAGCAGTCTTCATACCGAGGAAACCGCAAAGCCCTGAGAAGAACCCGCCTGTTAGAAACGCGAACGGGACGACCTTATTTTGCGCATCAAGGACGAACGCCATGAAGATGAAGATCAGACAGAGCACAACAAAGACAATACCGACGACTTTGTATTGTTGCCTGATATATGCCATCGCGCCTTCTCGAACAGATTGTGCTATGTCGCGCATGGTTTCAGTGCCTTCGTCCTGTTTCATCACGGCACGGTAGAAATGGTAGGCGAATCCCAAAGCGATGAGTGCACCAATAGGGGCGATCCACCATGCCGGCGGCACATCTGGACGAGGGGTTGTTTGGGCAAAAGCTTCGGTGGCTAAATTGAGGAGGGGGAGGACTATCAGAAATGACTTCCAATTTAGCCACCGTCTTTTGCAAGTGATATCACGCATTTAAAACCTCTCTTTTCTATTTTTCATTTTTATTTTCATTTAAAAAATTCGAGTGCCTGACCGACAAGGTAGAGTGAACCCGTAATGCAGATCAGGTCCGTCGGCGCTGCGGATGCTAAGGCTCTTGTGATTGCTTTTTCTGGGTTTGGAC
>VXXH01000204.1 GCA_009835515.1 Candidatus Poribacteria bacterium | reverse complement strand
GTAGTATTATGGATACACTGATATCCCCTACCAAAAGCGAAATTTGTTAATATAACTCACGCAAGTTCCCTTCTCACCACTACAAGTTGTTATGCGGGAGTAGATAGTTCCGCGTACTGAGATTTAAGTTTTCCGAATAATGCTGCGCGTTTTTTCAAGGAGGTATCCTTTATGATTGGACGAGGAAAATCTCATGTTGTCGCGTTCCTTCTGTGTCTGATCCTCTTCACCCTCGCCCTCTCACCACTGCTTCTTGCGCAAGATGAAGTGAACGATGCAAAAATCATTGAACGCTATAAACTGATGCTGAATCGTAAGCCAAAAGAGGGAAGTACGTTTGACCGGCTCTACCAGTTTTATCTCGAAGGTAGCGGCTTAGACGCGATGGTTGCCGATTATCAGGCAGAAGTGCAAGCAAAACCGGATAATCCGAACCCGCAATTGATCTTGGGACACATCTACAAACGCCTTGGGAAAGATGCTGAGGCTGTCAAAGCATACCAACGCGCCGTTGAACTCGCACCGAACAATTACTACCCACACTTTGCACTCGGACAAGCGTATGCCATACTACTTCAACATGAAAACGCGATTGCGGCATTGAACCAAGCGGCAAAAATCGCTGAGGAGACACAAACCGCTACCCCCGAAGACCTTACTGCGATCTACAAAGCACTCGGCAGAGCATATTTTCGCCGCGACCGGGTTGATGCAGCGATTTTGGCATGGACAAAGATTGCTGAACTCGACCCAGAGAATATCTTTACACGGATTGAACTCGCGGACTTACTCCGTGAGCAGGAACTCTATGAACAGGCGATCGCACAACACGAGGCAATCATTGAAATTAAAGCGGAAGATCCGTATCGTGTGTGCCTGAGTCGGCGCGAAATTGGCAATATCCACGAGGCAAAAGGCGACTACGAGGCTGCCATTGAGAGTTACGACACAGCACTGGCACTGACAGCACCCGGTAACTGGCTCCGTAAAGACCTCCAACACCGCATCATCGGGATTTACGCTGCGGACGGGAATTGGGAAGGCTTAATTGAATACTACCAAAAGAAACTTGAAACAACCCCGAACGAACCAGAGATTCTCGGCTTGCTCGCTGCGGCGTATATTGAGAATCAGCAGCCCGAAGAAGGGCTCACAACATATCAAAAGGCGGTGGAACTTGCCCCGACCGATGCGAATCTACGCTTGAACCTCATCGCAGCATTTCGGAATGCCGAAAGATTTGAAGACGCTGCGGCAGCCTACGAATCCTTGAGCGAGCAGGATCCTGACGATTTCGGGATTTACCGCGAACTCGGTGAATTGTACCTACATCTCGAAGACGAAGACAAGGCGCGGGTAACATATCAACGGATGATTGACCGAGACCCAGAAAATGCAGGGACACATCTCATCCTCGCCGAAATCTACGCCAGTAACGAATGGATGGCGGATGCCGCTGCAGCATATCAAAGAGTGATTTCGCTTGCGCCGAGTAACCTCGACTATATTGAGTATTTCGGCGAATTCTACTTCCGACAAGGCAATCGTGAGAAGGCAATTGACACATGGAATATGATGGTCGCTGCCGACAAAGAAGTCGCTGAGAATTACGAGCGGTTGGCGAAGCTGCTTGATACCAAGAACTACCGCACCGAAGCGATCACCGCAAGTCGGAAGGCAGTCGAATTGATGCCCGATGTCTATCGTTATCGTGAAGCACTGGCGAAGCTGCTCATGAAAAACGAGGATTACGATGCAGCACTAACCGAATACACGGAAGCCGCGAAACTCGCCCCGAACGCATTTTTCGCTGAGGAGATGGATAACCAGCGGATCGAACTTTATCGGCGACAGGGTACCCTCGTTGAGAAGATTGAAACGGTGGAAACAGAACTTGAAACGTCGGGACTTTCCGATGCCGATATTTTCGCGAAGCAGAAACGGCTTGCCAAGATGTACCTCAAGTTAGGCAACATCACTTACGCGCTTGAAGTCCTTTTGAATGCAAAAGCACATCAACCCGACGATATAATTGTGAACCGGTGGCTCGCGGAGGTTTACACCAAACAGAATCGGCGAGATGATGCCAATGCTGTCTATAAACACCTCATCACAATTGATAGCGCGAATACACGAGAATATTATACAAACATCGCGCGGGCGCATCTGAACGTCATGGATTTCGATGCAGCAACAGAAGCATCAAAGCAGGTCATCGCGCACAGTCCACGGAACCCCGAAGGGCATCAGATGCTCGCAGAGATTGCGAAACAGTCTGGCAACTACGACAGTGCCATAGATAGCCTCAAAGAAGCACTTCGTCTGCGTCCGGAAGCGATTGATATTCGTTCGGAATTGGCAGCGACCTACAAACTTTCAGGGAAACCCCGGCAGGCACTCGCGCAGTATTGGCGATGCTGGGAGTTGAGCGATACGGTTAACGACAAACTCGCTTTCGTGAAACCGCTTTCCGAAGCGTATTATGACTTAGGACGGCGCGGCGAGTTTGAGGAAAAATTGAAGCATCTGTCGAAATCCAACACATCCAGTGTTGGCCCTGTTATCGCACTCGCTGAACTCTATCGGATGGAGGGCGACCTACCGAGTGCGCGTTTCCAACTGGCGCGGGCATTAGACAGAGAACGCGAGAACCCTGACCTTTTAGCACAACTCGTTAACATCAGCGTTGATCTCGGTGATAACCAAGACGCGCTGACCTATCAACAACGCCTCGTCAAAGTTGAACCTGACCCCAGCCATCAGCGACGGCTCGGTGAGCTGCTATTTGATGCTGGCCGCGAGCAGGAAGCGATCCAGGCGTGGACGAAACTACTACATGCGAAAAACCAGACGCTTGAGGCTGAGGTCAAACTTGCGATACTTCTGATTCGGCATGGACTGCCTGACGAGGCACTCTTTGTGCTTGAACGCGCAGCAGAAAAGATCACAGGGCCAGATGCTCATACCGCGCTCTACCAACTCGGCGTGGTGTTGGTGAGTATGAACGAATTCGATCGCGCTCGCACATACTTCCAGCGAATTTTGGATATGCCGAAACCGCCTAAAAATGCGACACAGCGCGCAAAAACGGCTACAACTTACACAACATCAGGTCCTCCCGGAATGGACACAGACAAGTTCCAGCTCGCTCGGAATCTGCTTTACCGGGTTCAGGATCAATCGTTTGGTGGAAGGAGTGGGCAAGCATGGCGACCCAACAATTTTGAGGAGACACAAGCCGCGGCACTCGTGCATTTGGTGACTATTGTTCAACGGCAAGGAAAACTGAAAGAACTCATTCAACACCTCGAAGCCGATGCTGCTGCGAACCTGAAGGACATCCAGATGCTTGAAACGTTGGCACAACTTTATATTTTAACAAACGACACCGAGAAAACAGATAAAATTACCGAGCGATTGATTGCCGCGTCGCCGGATGATTTGACGTATCAAGCCATAAGATTGAACCGTGTCATTCAAGAAGACTCAGACGCGGAGACTGTGGAAAAACACCTTAACGCCATTATGGGATTACCATCTGAAGCGAAACTTTGGTACACGGCACAATATGTCAACAAACTCTATCATGAGGACAAAAAGGCAGATGCGGCGCAGCTGCTTAACGAACTTGAAAATACAAAAGTAACGGACCTCAACGCAAGTTCTATGTTAGTGAGTACGCTGCTTCTGATGGGCCGGACAGACGCTGCGGAGCGTATCATCGCTAACGTCCCGATCCCACCGCAACAACAACAGTGGCAGCATAGACAACTCTATACCAACGTGATAGACGCTTACATCCGTAAGGAACAGATTGATAAAGCAGTTGCCCTGTTCTGGAGTTACTGTGAGCGGACGAAACCACAAACGACGAACACCCGACGTGTTGCCAAACTCACAACTTCTTCGTCATACTACAGCGGTTATGCACCGATTCAGTCAAACTATCCATCGCCGACGACATACTATGATCAAGGTAGATTGGACTATCTTCAACATTTTTACGGAGGATTGTGGAGCAGGGATTTACAGGAGGCGTTGTACACCAAATTGCGTGCCGAGTTAGATGTTGGAGAAGGTATAAACCGCATCTATCCGGGTTTAGCACTAAGTTATTGTCATTGGTGGGATGGGCAGCGCGACAAAGCACAGGAAATTCTATCGACCTTGCAAAAGGAATTTCCGAACGACCTGACCCTCAAACTCAACACAATTTTTGCCTCTATCCAGACGGGACAACATGCTGAAGCACTCGAATTGCTTGAGGAACTCGCAGGCACTGATCCGAGAAACCGTCGTCAGTATTACAACCTCACGCTTCAACTTGCGCTGCATACAGGTAATACTGTTGTCGTACGAGAATTGATAGCAAAACTTCTGAATTCGCCGAGTAGTGCCCGAGAACTCTATGAATTTTCGCGAAAACTGCAAGATGCCGGTCTTACACAACACGCCACTGCCGTCGTGAACAAGGCGATGAACTTGGCAATGGGGATGCGCGACCCGAACTTCCTGATGCGATTAAGTGAACACCTTGAGGATCTCGGTCGGGGACAGGATGCTGCACAACTCGCAGAACGTGCGCTGCGGTTCGCGAACCAACGCGACCGCTATGGGTCCACTTTAAGCAGATGGAATTTCCAGCAGGCAACACATTTGGTGAGCCATTCAAAAGCCGTTCGAGCGCGTGAACCGCAATTAGTTGAAGCCACCGAAAAGAATCCGAATTCACTCCAGGCACATCTCAAATTAGCTGCCTTTTATGAAAGCACCAATCAGATAGAGAAAGCATCGGCAGCATTTGAGGCAGCACTCAGCTTACGCCCTAAAGACAGCACAACCCGGCAACGATACGCCAGCATGTTGCAGCGAAGTGGAAAGGTAAAAGATGCTGTAACCCAATACATGATCCTCCTCAAGGATAATCCAAACGTTCCCGGCTACCGAGCTTGGGATGTTGTCAGAACCTTCGTTCAGGCAGACAGAGTTGACGATCTCGTTTCGCTCGCGAAAGGAATGATTACACCCTCTATCGGAAGGGACTTCGGTAACGAATTCGCGAGATATGCCGCACGAGAATGTACGAACAATAACAACCCGAAAGCTGCTGCCGAAATTTATGAAAAACTCATCGAGGCATTCCCGAACCGGACCTACAACCATCGTTATTTGGCATCTGCTTACGCTGCTGCCGGTGAGCGAGAGAAAGCGATTCAGTTTTTGCGTCAACAATTGAAGCCTGAGGAGATAGCATCGCAAGTTCAGACGATATTGCAGTTGGCAGAATTCTACAAGACATCCGGGGCGTTAGAAGATTTCATTAAGGCATATGAAACAAAACTCACTGAGAAACCGGATGATTCCGTGCTACTCTACCTTATCGCATCCATGCAAATTATGGCGAATGACCTTGAAGCGGCAGACTCACTTGTGTCCGAACTGTTTGACGATTCTGATAGCATTAATATAGAATATCTCAACAATTTAGCGGACGCATACCGGCGTGCGGGGGACTCTGAACGCGAACTTCATCTGCTGGCATCCACGGTCGATAAACTTGATCCACACACGTGGCGGTTTCCTGACACGTGCCAGAAACTCGGCTTAGCCTATTCACAAAAAGGTGAGCAAGAGAAGGCGCGAGACGCATTCCGTAAGATGGGGACTATCCGCATGCTGCAACGTGGATACGACATCTGGGAAAAAGAGGGTGTCGCAAACATATACATGCAACACGAGATGTGGGACGATGCTGAAGGGATCTATACCGAAATCGTTAATGACCTCTCTGTGCAATCCTATGACCGTGATCAGGCACAACGGCAGTTGATGACGATTAAACAGCGGCGCGGAGATTTTTCAAACGCTACCCAACTCACCGAAAAAACGCAAGAAATGAACATCGGAGCACAGCGAGCATTGGCAAAAGAGTCCATGCAGCAGGGTGAAACCAAGCAGGCGATAGAGATTTACGAACAGGTCGTAAAAATGATGCCTGAGGACCTGGAATCACGTGCGGAGCTGGCTACCCTCTACTCACGTCGTAACCAACACGATACGGCAACGGATATATGGAATACACTGCTTGAAACTGATCCGGGGAATACAAAGTACCAGGACGGGTTCGTCAGGACTTACCAAGTTTCCGGCGACATCGGCAAAGCATTTGAACTCGCGCAGCGATATATCAATACTGATCCTGAAAGTGGTGTCCATTACGTGCGTCTCGCAAAACTTCACGCTGCCGAAGAACAGGTTGAAGATGCAATCACGGCTTATGAAAAAGCGATTGAACTCGCCCCCGGGAATGCGCAGGCTTACCACGATTTAGCAAGGCTTCATCTCCAGATAGACGACACAGATGCCGCCGAAAAAGCGTTTAAGAAAGCTATTCAATACACCGGACAAGACTGGGAACGGCAGGATATTGAACGGGAACTCATAAACCTCTACTACCGTGAAGGTAAATTGGAAGAGATGATAACGCAGGCAGAAGCTGGTGGCACCCTTACATTTCAGATGCAAAGGGAACGAGCTTTACGTTATCGGAATGCCGGTGATCTGGAAAAATCGGTGAGTGCGTACAAAAAAGCGATTGACATGACCTCCGATCGCTTTGATCGGCGTAGGATCAACGAAGATTTACTTGAGATATACGTTAAACTCGGAAAGACTGACTTAACAGTGGAAATCTATGAAACATTAGCGATTTCCGACTCACGCGATAGAGCACGCGACAGGTTAATTTCTACCTTCAAAAATGAGGGAAAACTTGAAGAGTTGAAAACGCTTTTTAAAAACAGATGGGAAAAGAGCGAAGCTAATCCTGCTGTGCTTGAATTGCTCGCTCAGATTTATCGAGATGCAAACGACCATGAACAGGCAGCAGAAACTTATCTGGCACTCAGCGAGGCGCAACCCAGTAACGTCCGGAGTTTTTACTACGCTGCTGCGGCATTGAACAACAACGGACAACCCGAATTGGCAAAAAAGATGCTGTTGCAAGGTGAAGCCGCACTCTCAACGAGCAATGAAAAAAGTAGTATGTACTTTCTTAGGACACTCGGCGATATCTGTTATGAGGGTAAAATGTACGCAGCGGCGATAAAACTCGCCGATGCCGCGATCGTTGAAAGTGCAAGATATCGGTTTTACGGTGGCTCGCCACTGGAACCTATGTACGAGCTCAAAGGCAAAAGTTACCTGCGTGAAAAACGTTACGAAGATGCTTTCAACGCCTATCGACAGAAGGCAGCCGTCGCCAGATATGACTCGGACCGTGAAGCAGCGGAAGCATCCATGCGGCGTGCAGCGCAACAAGGCAATCTTTATGAGAAATGGATCCCGGAACAGTTGAAGCAGGTTAGGGAGAATCCTGATGACCTTGATGCGCGCTTTACACTTGCACAAAGTTACGAGTCCAACGACATGATTAGCGAGGCAATCGCCGAATACCAGAAGATTAGCGAGCTTCAACCTGATAGTTGGCAGTGGCACAAGAAACTTGGCGATCTCTATGATAAACAATCTCAACAACAACGTGAGACGGGAGAAGTGATTGAAGGTACCGCCCTATTCCTTGACGGCAATTCAAGCTTCGTGGAAATTGGTGGCACCGATGTTTTGAACAACGTCACGCAACAGGCGACAATATCTGTCTGGATTCAACCGACCGATTTTCCGAACAGATACGCGCCTATTATTTTCAAAGGTGATGAACGCACATCAAACTTCAGCCATCGAAGTTATATCCTCTACCTTCGGGAAAATGGTAAGATCCAAATCGCCTCATCACCCAATGGTCGAGGCCAAAGATCCTTCTATACCGCATCTGACACCATTCAACTCAACAGATGGTATCATATTGCGGGTGTCATTGATGGCAAAAGAGATGTCATGCGGTTGTTCATTAACGGCGTTGAAGTTGGAACAACCGACTTCAAGGGTCAAGACAGTATTTACCAAAGCCGAAAACCGCTCCGCATTGGTTGGACCCACGAAGAAGAACGACCGACGCAATCCCCCTTTGTCGGGTTTATTGATGAGGTGCGTATCTGGAACGTTGCTCGGACAGGTGCCGAGATTCGTTCCGATATGAATAGCCAGTTGACAGGCGATGAACCCGGCTTAGTCGCTTACTGGAAATTTGATAAAGCAACGGATGGAATTATCCCAGACGCGTCGCGTAACAAAAACAAGGGTAGACTTATGGGAAATGCCAGACTGGCGTCCTATACTCGTCCTATTTTCGAGAGTTTTAACCCTGAGCAATTGACAGAAGCCACGGCGGCGTATGAAAAAGCGATTCAGTTTGATCCGAATTCTTACGAATTGTATCGTCTGTTGGCACAAATCTATAAGAATGGTGAACATCCATTAGATGCTGAGCAGGTATATCGTCGCGCGTTGGATGCGTCCCTTACGCAAAGCGAATACGATACTGCGGTTAAAGCGATTTTGAACCTCTACGACGACGAAAAACAAGAAGATAAACATATCGCTCTCCTTGAGGAATTGACACCTAAAATGCCAAACAGCACTGCTTTACACGAACTGTTAGGCGATGCGTACAAAAAAGCAGGAGACACGGAAAAAGCGAAAATCGCCTATAATTGTTGGATCAAACTCCGGCAGCGAGAGATAAATCGGGAACAACGTTACTGGTACTACAGCGATTTTGCTGAGAAATTGCTCAACAAAGGCCTCTACCCGGAAACAGCGTTGAAGTTCGCGAAACGTGCTGCACAACGCTCAACAGGTTCAAGTTACATCTTGACTTTAGGACATGCATACCTCGCCAACGAACAATATAACGAGGCATTGGAAGAGTTTATACTTGGCCTAAATACACGAACAACTGGAAGTGCGCATCGCGATGTCTTCTCGCGGATTGCCGAAACTGGGAAAAAAATGAAAAATCAGGCACGTTACCTCGAAATGCTGAATAAACTGGTAGACGCTATGTCGCACAATCTGAGTGCGCATCTACACCTCAGTCTCGTGCTGGCTGAATTCTACCGTGAGAATGACATGCCCGAAAAGGCTAAAGCGCATATCCAAAGCACTGGCTTCATCACTGAGGACGCATGGTGGACACTCGGTCCATTTGACAATACCAGTGGCATCGGTTACGACACTGCTTACATACCAGAAGACGTAACGCAGATCGACACAACCACTATATACAACGGCATAAATGGACAGGTACGTTGGGAAAAAAATGCTGATAAGACATTGGAGGGCTATATCGGTCTTGGAAAGGATATTGACTGGCGTGTCGCTTATGCGTTTGCAACCATCACCTCACCTGATGAACGGAAAGTTCAACTCCGATTCGATAGCGATGATCAGGGGAAAATTTGGTTAAACGGTGAAGAGGTGTTCGCACACACAAGAACCTCTCTGGCGGAAATTGACCGAGACATTATCCCTGTGACGCTCAAGCCCGGTGAAAACAGCATCCTCGTCAAAGTGTGTGAGGAAGAACTACATTGGGGATTCTATCTGCGGATCACCGACACTGATGGAAAGCCGTTTGACGATCTGAAAATTATAGA
>VXXH01000736.1:9069-9559 GCA_009835515.1 Candidatus Poribacteria bacterium | reverse complement strand
GTTTTACTATAGTTTGCGAGCTGCCAGATGCTTCGCTGTTTGTAACGTAAACTATTAGTTTGCGGACTACTAATCGCTAACGGCTTGCGTTTGACACAAATCGCAGGTACCGCATTGGTAACCTTCATCAATCTGTTCACCAAAATAGTCCCGAATCACCCGCATCCGGCAAGTCGTCTCTAATGCATAAACAATCATCTGATCAATCTGGCTCTGTTTGCGACGGACATAATCGCCGACTTCAATCTGCTCATCTGTCAACGTACTGAGCATTTGACTGTCTTCAAGCAGTTCAATAAGTAATAGGTCTTCCTGTCCCCAATACTGAATATAACCGTCGCTTTGCAGCTCAGCGAGAGCCTCCATGATCATCTTCGGATTTTGCCCGACGGCTTCGCAGAGTTCCAGAATCGTTTTTACGCCACTCCGCAATTGACGGAGAAGTTCCAGCTGTGCGGCATCTGCTGGCTCTGTTTCTTCGTCCCAGAGT
>VXXH01000736.1:0-9059 GCA_009835515.1 Candidatus Poribacteria bacterium | reverse complement strand
CTCGGAATCTCACAGAGAGTTGAGACGGAACGTTATACCACCGCTTCAAAAATCCAAGTTTTTCGAGATAACTGAGGCTGACAAGAATCTTTGTCGCATTGCCGCTGCTCATCCACTCCAGTTCCTCGTTAGAGATTGTGCGGTACCTATCGCTGCCCTTGAAATTTTCAACGACCTTTAAGAGTTTAAGCAGAAATTGCTTATCCGGCGCGCTTTCTCTGATAAACCATTCGTGCAACCCTCGATCATCGTGGCAGAAAAGCAGCACACAGTGTGCATCCTTTTCGTCTCTGCCTGCTCTACCAATTTCTTGGCAGTATTCTTCAAGCGTGCCAGTGAGTGTCCAATGCACGATATATCGGATGTCCGGTTTGTCGATCCCCATGCCGAAGGCGTTGGTGGCAGCGACAATGTCTAATCCGTTCGCGCTGTTATCGAAAAAGGCTTCTTGCACGCGCGTACGTTCGGGCGGTTCAAGTCCAGCGTGGTAGAAATCGGCTCGAAACCCACGCCTTTGGAGAAAATCTGCGATCTCTTCAGTTTCGCGCCGTCGCCCAGCATAAATAATCCCATTTTTCAGACCGGTTCCTGCGGATTCGGCGTTTGCAGTTGAAAGGTCCGAAACCTGCCCGCTGAGAAACTTTTCGAGTTGTAAATACTTTTCATCGTCGTTTTCATTGTGCTGGACGCTTAGTTTCAGGTTAGGACGCTCAATCCCCTGCGTAAGCACAAGCGGTGTCGGTATATTTAGTACACTGATAATGTCGCCTTGGATCTCTGGCGGGGCTGTTGCTGTGAAAAGTGCGATGACGCGCGGCTGAAGGACATCAATCGTATCTTTGAGCGATAGGTAGGCAGGACGGAAATCGCGACCCCATTGCGAGATACAGTGGGCTTCATCTATAACGAATAGTGAAATTGGGAACGCATTTAGAATGTCCAAAAACCGTCGGCTTCGGAGACGTTCTGGCGAGACGTAGAGTAATTTTATCTCGTTTCGCCGCAGACGTGCCAATTCATGCTGGTATTCTTCCCATGTCTGTGTGCTGTTTATAAGGGAAACAGCATTGATGCCTTGCGCCCGTAAAGCATCAACTTGGTCCTTCATCAATGAGATGAGCGGGGAAATAACAACTGTGATGCTATCAAGCATCAGTGCCGGGAGTTGATAACACAACGATTTTCCGTGTCCGGTCGGGAATACTGCGAACACGTTTTCGCCATCTAAAATCGCCTCAACAATCTCGCGTTGACCCTTACGAAAGAATGTGTAACCGAAGTGCGTATTGAGTGATTCCAGAAGCGGATCTGTCGGTGGTTCAGAATTTTGCGCCGCTTCTGGGACATCAACCGACTCCAGAATGGCATCTACCTTCTTAAGCAAATCCTGCAAATTTGGCATGTTTTTACGGTGTACGCTAATCCGCTACGAAAAGAACCGGAAGCGGAGAATGTGGAAAATTGCGGCAACGCCGTCTTTCCAACTAACGGTTTTCCCTTCGTGATAGTCTCTCCCGTGATAGGTAATAGGGACTTCGACGATTTTACGCTTCCGCTTGGCGAGTTTCGCTGTAATTTCCGGTTCAAAACCGAACCTGTCCGAATAGAGCGAGATCTCTTTTAAAATCGATGTCCGTATCACCTTGTAGCAGGTTTCCATGTCAGTAAGCTTTGTACCGTTGACGATATTGGCGAGGGTCGTGAGAAATTGATTCGCGAGATAACTCCGTAACAACCCTGCCTGCTTACCCTTCATAAACCGAGAGCCGTATACCACATCGGCTTCGTCATCTAAGATAGGCTTCAGCAATTTCGGATAGTCTTGCGGGTCATATTCCAGATCGGCATCCTGAATGAGCGTAATCTCGCCGGTAATATGTTGGAAACCCGTGCGGAGTGTTGCCCCTTTTCCTTTATTCACATCGTGGTAAAAGACCTTTACCGATAGCTCGTCTATGTTTCCGGCATCTGCGTCTATCGGCATCTCAGTTATTTCGAGGTAACTCGATATTTCGTTTGGAATATCTTCAATACTTTCGATTTCCGCTAAAATATCGCGCGTGCCATCTGTTGAAAAATCGTCGACAAGAATCAATTCTTTTTTCATACCGATTTCAACACTGACAACCTGTTGCAAAAGCTTTATTAGGCTTGCGACCTCGTTGTAAATCGGAATCACAATGGATAACGTAGGCTCCATCTGGCTGTCCCCAATGTTTGTCCCACTTCTTTAGCGTAGGATATGATAGCGTCGAAGCGAGGTTGAACACTCTCAATTTCTTATACCTAAATGATACCGAATCTTTTTCTTAAAAGCAAGCATAAAAACAGAACAATCCAGCACCATTTGGTGCTGCGGTATCTTCAATCGTTGTGTTCACACGTTGTAACTAAGGTTTCAATACACGCGCTTCATCAAATTTATTGACTAAGTAAGCAACACCCTCACCTTCGGCTATACCTAAGATAATCTTAGCTTTTCCATCAGGCGCGAAAAGTGATAGGACCCCGCCGCCCGCATTAACCATGAGAGAAGCACCAGTTTTTCCTTTGGATCCTTGAGTTGTCACAACGCCATTACCCTCCGCAACCAAAAGAGAAGCGGCACCCAGCCCCTGTGGACCCTTTGGCCCATAAGCTATCACACGCCCACCATTTCTGTCCGAAGAGATAAGAACTTGAGGAGCCATACCCTCACGCATTACCGTTATATCCTTACGCACGATTAACTCTTGAACGGTCAGTTTATCAATCGTTTCATATTCAGATTGTGCTGTGGTATCACTATTCATGGAACCAAACATAAAACCAGCAAGGGTCAGCGATCCACCTAAAAACATATATTTCAACTTTTCACGCAATCTAAACTTCATTGAACTCTCCTTTCCAAAAAAAACCTGCAAGATGCCTCAGAACGGATTTGAGAGACATCCCTATTTAGTAGAAAGTCCGCCACATAATTAGCAGCCCTGTTTTAAGCATACGATAATCGCTCAACCCGTTTCTCCAAAGGCTCCATTGTCTCAAGAATAGTACGCATAAGCGATGCTTTATCGTCGGCGTACGTAGCATTATTCCACAAATTCTCCCGCTCACACGGATCCTTTTCCAGATCATAGAGTTCGCCGTAGGCGTGCCCACAATACCATGTCAGCTTCCGCGTATCGGTTACAATCGTTTTAAGCCGCAAACCGCGCGGATCATCCACACACTCAACTAACACTGAATCTCGGACAGATGCTGTCTCTCCGGTAAGCATCGGCATCATGTCTACGCCATCTGTATCTGACGGGATCGGCAAACCGACCGCAGACAATACTGTTGGTACAATATCAACGTGGCTGAACAGTGCCTGTGTGCGTTGTCCGGCAGGGATAGCCGCAGGAAACCGCATCAACGTCGGCACACGGACAAGCTGCTCGTAATGGAACGGTCCCTTCATCCAGAGACCGTGGTCACCGAGCAGTTCACCGTGATCCGTCGTAAAGAGCACTAACGTGTTTTCTGCCAATCCAGAGGTATCCAGACACTCCAGAATCCGATGCATCTCCTGATCAATAATCTTCACCATATTGTAGTAATATGCCCTACCGAGGCGTGCATCTTCTTCCGAGACTTTACGATAGTCAGCACCGCCACCCTGTCCAGCAATGGCAAACCTTCCGCGGATCTCTGACTTTTCAAGTTCACCGCATCGCGCCTCCAAAAAATGCGGCGGTTTATCGTCTAATTCGCCGTCAACAAAATCCGGAAGCGGGACCTGTGCAGACTCGACACGCGCCGCAAATTTAGTCGGGACGCAGTGCGGATGGTGTGGGTCTTGAAATCCGACTGCCAGCAGAAACGGTTGTGTCGCATCGTGGTTCGACAAGAAATCTACCGTCCGATCCGCCGTCCAGACACTATTGTGATATTTCAGCGGTATATCCCAGTCGTAAGCCTCGCCACCAAAACCCCTCTCACTGAGACGTTTCGCTTTACTGTAACGCTCGAACGCTTCTTCGGAGACCTGTGAACGGACCCACTCGCCATAATGTCCAGCGATGCCGTAAGTCGCGTGTCCAAGTGCCAATTCGACGGTTTCAAATCCGTAGTAGGGACCTCGGAAATCCGGATAGCGCGTCGTATCCCTGAAGGTTTCGATCGACTCTTCCGCGGAGGCACCGAACGGTTGGAAGTGTGCTTTGCCAATATAGTGGGTGCGATACCCTACCTCACCGAGTCGGTGCGAGAGCATCGGTTCGTCTGCGGGGACGTTCATACCGACATTCCACGCACCATGGCGGCTCACATACCGTCCTGAAAAGAGTGAGGCGCGGGCAGGGGTACAGACTGGATTCGCGCAGTATGCCCGTTCAAAACAGACACCTTCAGATGCGAACTTATCCAGATGCGGCGTATCCGTGAACGTTGAGCCGTAGCAGCTAAGGCTATCTGTCCGCTGCTGATCAGTTGTGATAATCAGGATATTCGGTTGTTGTGTGCTCATAATGTTAAAGAACGCTTCCTCTCTATCCGCAAAACGGTTTTAGATAACTGTAACTCTGTTCCGCTGCGTCTTCTGGCTCCATAATCTCTCGAAATGCCTGATGCACCGTTACATAGCCGTCGTAACCGATCGCTTCCAGACCTTCAAATACCCGTGGAAAATCAATACCACCTTCGTCTTGTAGACGGATCGGATCGTGCGGGACTTCTCCCTGAATCCACGTCAGAAGTCGCGTCTTCCCGTCTGGGCGGCGGATATGGTTCTGGAGATAGACGTTGAGAAGATACGGCGAAAACCGCTTGAGTGTCTCGACACCGTAATCCTGGGCGCAGAGATCGAGGTTGGCGGGTTCGTAGATGATCCCGAAATTCTCTCGGCCGACGCGTTTCAGGACATTGACCGAGCCGTCTACCGTCTCAAACAGGCTCTGCGTGTGTGATTGATGTGCGAGACGGATACCACGCTCTGCAGCTTCGTCGGAGGCGCGTTGTGCCCAAGGGATGTCTTCCTCAACTTTCATCGCAATACGGATGAGGTCTGCACCCAGCAGCTCCGTTAAATCGAGGTAAGGGGTAATATTACGGAGTCCATCGGGGCCTTGATCGTTGTTGAGCGGCACTGGAAAATCGCCGGTAACCATCGAGACTTTTAAATTCAGTGATGCTGCCTGTTTATGCGCAGCGGTAATCTGCTCTAAAGCCGAATGGATACCGACTTGGGAAGCGCGCATGCAGACCGCTTCGTAGCCGAGTCCGGCAGCGAGTTCGGTCAGTTGTCCAAAGGTGTGCGTAGCATCTGTTTTAGATGCTGTTTCCGCAACACGTACGGAAAGTGAGAGTTTCATTGTATTCTTTTCTCCGAGGTTCAAACATCTTTTCTTGTAGGAGCGAGTTTTGCTCGCGATCTTCGTGGCATCATTTAACGTCTTTTCTTGTAGGAGCGAGTTTTGCTCGCGATCTTCGTGGCATCATTTAACGTCTTTTCTTGTAGGAGCGAGTTTTGCTCGCGATCTTTGTGGCATCAACTTTTGCGTGGCACAGCGTTACAACAAAATATCAGCAATTGAAAGTGCCATCAAGACAAGGCTAATCATGCCGTTCAGTGTGAAAAAGGCGAGGTTGACACGGGATAGGTCTGTCGGTTTGACGATTGCGTGTTCATAGATAAAAATTAACACGACGATGCCGACACCGATATAATAGAAAACCCCTAACGCAACAAGGTGCGGGATACCGAGAAGGAGCAGCACGGCGATGACGTGCAAACCAGACGAAAGCCATAACGCCCACCGGATCCCGATTTTCGCAGGGACGGAGTGTAGTCCGTGTTTCCTATCAAAGTTGACATCTTGACACGCATAGATGATGTCGAACCCGGCTGTCCAGAGCAGCACGACAAGACACAGGACTATCGGTGGCAACGCGAAGCTGCCTTCAATTGCAATCCACGCACCGACGGGTGAGATGGAGAGCGCGAGTCCGAGCCAGAAGTGAGAGAAGGCAGTGAAACGTTTGGTATAGGAATAACCCATCACCACGGCAAGTGCGACGGGTGATAAAGCAAAAGCGAGCGGGTTCAACCGCCACGCCGCGAAAACCAACAGTCCGGCAGAAACAATGGTAAAACACCATACCGCGCCCGTTGTGATTAAACCCGCAGGAATCGCACGCATGGCAGTGCGCGGGTTTATGCTATCAATCTTAGCATCGGCGAGTCGGTTAAACGCCATAGCGCAACTCCGTGCCCCTACCATTGCTACGAGAATCCAGCCGAGTTTTGGCAGCGGCGGAAAGCCGTCCGATGCGATAAAAGCACTCATCACGGCAAACGGAAGCGCGAAGACGGTATGTTCAAATTTGATCATCTCTAAGATAATTCTAAGTTTCCGCATCTTTGTCCCCGCAAACCTCTCACATTGTGTAGGAGCGAGCACTGCTCGCGACTTTATTTGCTCCGACTTGGCTTGGATAGATGATAAGCACATTGTGTAGGAGCGAGCGCTGCTCGCGACACCTGCTACTGGCTGACCGCTTAAAAAGGCAACAGGTTACCTGCAGCGTCAAACGCAAACGGCTTCGTGTCCCCGATAACCGCTAACCTCGAATGCAATTTCGCATCTTCAAGTAGCACCTCAGAGATGTCGAGTTCCGTCAATCTCAACGTGCTTTCAATCCGGATAACCCGTGCATCTTCCGGTTCGGTGAGACCGATGGTATCTAATGCCACTTCAATCGCTTCGCGGTCGGTATCGTAGTAGAACGGGATTTTTGACTTCTGTGGTCCAAGCGCGGTGATACCGTTCATGTAGGTCGAGTGCCGATCAATTTTGTCCACAAGGCGGGTCGTTGTGAAATCGGCGAGTCCGATACCAGTGGCGTTGCCGTCGCTCTCTTCAGTGAGATCCCGGACAAAGATACGGAGAATCGCGGGTTTTGCCGGTTCAGGTTCAAAGTTCTGCATCATCCTGCCGATAACATTCGTATCCATACCGGTGCCACTAATATTTTTGCCTGTCCAATCCACGATCAACAGATCGAGGTCATCGAACGGGAGCCGTCCCATCAGCGATTTCGCCTCGACGAGCAGTTCACGTTCACTTTGGAGAAGTTGTGCGGCGGGCATCGCTACCGCCTTCGCGGTATCTTCGTGTGCGTTTTCGATCAGACCCAAACCGAAAGCAATTTTCCCAGTGTCGAGAATGAAGCCACCGACTGCAGTGATGACGTGTTCAAAGCTATATTGGAAGAAAGCGCGGTGGTAGAGGTTTGCCCCCTGCTGCTTACCGAGTCCGATCACCAGCATCTTCATCAAGCCGCTCTCGATGGAGCCGTTAAAATCTGTGTGTGCCTTGATACGATTCAGCGGAACGACGTGGTCCGCTTCAGCAGCATACCGATCAAAGAAAACCGGCAAGCCATCTGCCGTTTTTCCGAGTTCCACGACCTCCATTGTCGCTTTCACCGGTGCGCCGACGGTCTCCTCGGTGATACCGTAATGTTCCAGGACGCTTCGTTGTCCTTCAGCGGTTGCGCCACCGTGGCTCCCCATCGCTGGAACCACAAACGGTTTCGCACCGAGTCCTTTGAGATAATCAACTGTTGCTTTAACGGCTACATCAACATTCGCGACACCGCGGCTGCCAGCGGTAATCGCAACAGTCTCGCCGGGTTTGACAATAGTGGAGGCATTAATCCGATCCAATTCCGCGTGAATCGCTGCCGGGAGATCAGCGAGAACAGGTGCTTCAAACGCCTGTTGAATCCGTGTCATTTTTGGAAGTGCCATGCGTTTCCATCCTTTATGTTTGGATTTTACAGGCAATTCTATCAGAAACCGGATAAGAGTGCAAGGGAAATGTGGGATAGCCGTCAGTTATCAGCTGTCAGTGTTCAGCCCTGTAAGGGCGATATGTTTATAGACTTGTGTTCCACCATGCGCTTTAGCCCTGTAAGGGGTTTTTGCTTGGGTATTTCTGCAGCATGTTTATATTATTTCTGAATCGCGGATTGCGCGGATTTTAAGAAGTTTTTGGTGGTAGGATGTCTGTGGTTCCGCCAATAGACGATAGGTGTATACATCAATAGAATGATCTCAAACGATTCTGTCTTTCCTCCCAATCCGGAAGATACGCAGACATATAACCCTTAAACAACTTGCCGTGATTCGGGACGAGCAGATGTACCAACTCATGGACAATGACATATTCCCTCAACGCTTCGGGCAAATCAAGGAGCTCTGTGTTGAGGGTCAATCGTCCCTTCATTGATATAGATGCCCACTTCCGCCGCATGTGCCGCAAATGAATCTCCGGCATTCTCACTCCGATGTGGTCTGCCCATTGCTGCACTATACCTTTCAAATCCGCTTTACTCGCATTCATACGTGTTCCAGCCTCAACAATTTGTTCGTCGTTTCGATTAGGTTTTCCATACCTACAGTGGGTCTCAATGTGTTATAGAGCGTCCGCCGTAACTGGCTCTGTTGATGGTCATTCCACCGATAATCAGGAAATTCTTCAAACACCTGATCAACGGCTCGCGCCTGTTCTGAGGTAACGTCCGCTATAACGTCTTTAAGCACCGTATAAACCGCAAAAGTGTTGTCGTTCAAGTCCATCTGGTTCTGTTCTCTCGCGGCATGTGCATATTCTTCCGCTAACTTCCTAAACTCAGCCAATACATCCTGCGTTGCAATCTGACGGCTTTCATAAGCCTCTGTGAGTGCTTCTGCACGTTCGCCAATTGAAATCAGAAAAGGTTTTGATCTGGCTTCGTCTGCAACCGTCCGATGCAGTGCCTTCCTTAAATTCTGCACATTGACCGTATCAGACGTATCGTTCTGATCCATTTCTTGCAGAGTGCTTACGCCCAATTCATAAATAGCGTTTGGTAACGCAAATAGCTCGCTTTCCGTCTGTTCTTGTAGCAGTTCCCGCGTCTTGGCGGTCAACTCTTTATCAACATAGGGACGATCAGAATACGCATTCCGAATCAATCCGTAAAGAGTCGCGAGTGCCTGATAATCCGCTATGAATTCGCGTAAGAAGGCATCCGGTGAAAGTATGTCATAG
>VXXH01000474.1 GCA_009835515.1 Candidatus Poribacteria bacterium | reverse complement strand
GGATAGCATAAGTCCCATATTTTTCAAAGAAATCATTCGTTTTGTCAACTACCGGTTGGCTAATGAGCCGTGTCACGTGTTGGATACCGAGGTAGCGGGCGATATAAAAGCAGAATGCCGCACCGACCATCGAACTGCTCCAAGACAGGAGCGAACCCCACCAGAATCCAAAAAGTGTGCCGTTTGCAAAGGTAATCAGGAACGCTGGCAACGGCGCAATCACACTCTGAAAGATCATGAGTATCGCTGATACCACGGGCGCGAGCGCGCCATAACGGGCGATGTACGCACGTGCCGTTTCGATACTCTGAAAAGCAGCAGTGAGCTCCAAGAGATATGCCCAAACCCGTTTATAGTAGACTCCCAGCAAGATTACACCCATTAGTATCACAAATAGTAATATAATGTGACGCTTGGCCTGGACGATAGAACGGAGTTTGTCTAATACCTTAGACATCTTTTGCTTGCTGTATTAATGCGCGATTCATCCGGTCTCGCAGTTCTTGTGTTTTGTCATCTGTCCAACTGTAGAACCCTTCCTTAGATTTTACACCGAGTTTACCGGATTCAACCATTTGTCGGAGCAGCGGATTGATGTCAGCCGAACTGTTGAGGTCTTTATAAAGTTCTTCAAAGGCGGCAAGCACGAGATCCCATCCCGCAAGTTCAAAGACTTGAAAGGGACCAGCGACGCTAAGCCTTCGTCCAAAACTATTCCGGACGACAAGATCGACAGTCTCTGCGCTGGCGATGCCCTGTTCTACGATTGCGATTGCTTCCCGAATGAGGGCGGCTTGCAAGCTCGGGCCGACGAAACCGAGTGCCTCTTTCTCAATAATCGCAGGCGTTTTCCCGATAGCCGTCAAGAGATCAAACGTTACTGCCACCGTTTCATCAGAGGTATCAGGGCTGCGGATGAGTTCAACCAACGGAATCAGGTAGGGCGGATTAAAATAGTGAGTATTGAGGATCTTATCCGTGCGCTTTGCCTTCACACCAATCTGACTCGGCATCAATGCGGTCGTATTGCTCGCCAAAATTGTATGGGCTGGACAGATTACATCTAATTCCTCAAATATCTGCTGTTTTAGTGCCAAATTCTCGGTGACGGCTTCGACGACAAAATCAGCGTTTTCGGCGACTGCAGACAATTCGGTGGCAGTCTGAATCCGTTGTAACGTCGGCGCGATATTCTCTTTGGCGATGACGGCGTTTTCAGCAAGCACACCGAGGTTGTTCTCAATCTGAGTGCGTGCCGTTTCGAGGTGTTCGTCGGCGACATCGTGCATCAGGACTCGGTAGCCAGCACTTGCGAATTCCTGTGCAATGCCGTGTCCCATGAGTCCTGCCCCGATAACGGCGATCTGTTCTATTCCATCAACTGTCATTTTTGCTCCTTTTTCCCGCAATAACGATCGTAAACTCTCCACGCGGCTCGACATTTCGGAATCTCTCAAGTGCTTCACTGACACTCCCACGGAATATCTCTTCAAACTTTTTCGTCAACTCGCGTGTAACGACAACGTCGCGTTCACCCATCACCTCGAAGACATCTTCGAGGAAGCGGCAGAAACGGTGCGGAGATTCAAAAAAGATTAACGTTCTCTCTTCATCGGTGAGTACACTTAATTGACGCTTTCTTTTTCCCGATTTTGGCGAGAGGAAGCCTTCAAAGGTAAAGTTATGCAGCGGCAGCCCAGAAACGGATGCTGCTGTGATAACTGCTGACACACCGGGAATCGGGACAATCGGGATTTCTGAGGTGATACAGCCACGTAGGAGTGGATACCCTGGATCTGAAATGATAGGCGTGCCTGCATCTGAAACGAGGGCAATCGTCTCACCTGTTTTCATGTGATCAATCAGTTTGTCGCACTTCGCTTGCTGGTTGCCTTCAAAGTAGCTTGTGAGCGGGGTCTGAATGTTGTAGTGCGTTAGGAGACGGCGTGTTTGACGTGTGTCCTCAGCAGCGATGAGGTCTACCTCTTTGAGGATGCGGAGTGCCCGCAAGGTGATGTCCTCTAAATTCCCGATCGGTGTGCTAACAAGGTAGAGGGTGCCGATGGGTGTATTTTGCATTTTGTTTAGGATCTTTTGTGCCGTGTTAGCATGACCGGACGAAAGCGAGGATGATGCCAAGTATAGCGAGGCCGGCTGTCATTGTCCATTGGAGGGTTTTAATCCCTGTCTCAATACGATCAAGCCGTTGGGCATGTGACTGGACTTTGTCACCAAGTGTATTGAAATCGGCTTTGAGTTCTGCCTTAAGGTCTTGGACATCTGCCTTGTCGGCTTTTTGGTCGAGCTTTTCGGTAACGGCTTTGAGTTCTGCCTTAAGGTCTTGGACATCTACCTTGTCGGATTTTTCATTTATGATGTGATCTACGCGGCCCTCAAGGCGTTCTAATCGGATGCCGACATCTTTCAGTGTTTGTAATAATAGGTCATTAAAGTGATTTGCCATGAGGTTTTCTCCTTTTATTTATTAGGATAGCAGAAATCCACGATGGCTGTCAAGTGATTTAATTTTGATTTCTCCTTGCGATGTTGTTTCTTTCATGCTAAATTGTTAGCGATGCGAACCGTATACGTTTTTCTTTGTCTGTTGTTGATGTGCCCGTTAGTGCTGCAAGCAGCGTTTCCGATAGAGGTATCCCGTCCGCTCTACGTCGGGGCGCGTGCATTAGGGATGGGAAACGCCTTCACCGCTGTCGCTGACGATGCCACTGCCGGTTTTTGGAACCCTGCTGGACTCATCCAGTGGCAAGGTGTGAAACTTTTCGGTGTCAATAAATTTTACAACCGAGAAGATTATCGGTTCGACCCAAAAGGTGTCGGCTATAGTTACCGCGGTTACAGTCTTTTCTGGGGCAACAAAATCGCTATCGGTGTTGATAGTGGCGTTCCCGATTTCAACTACTACGGCATCGCGCGTCAATTCGGTCCATATCTCGCCGCAGGATTGAGTCTCAAGTTTAAGCGAAGACACCCCTCCGATGTCTACCAATTCTTCGGGTATCAGACGAACTATGACATCGGATTGCTTTTCAAACCGCGCCCGAACCTCAAATTCGGGTGTCTCGCGCAAAACCTTGAAGGCTTTGGTATTCAATGGTTAACACTCGGCTCCGCCTACCGCTACGACACATACCAACTCTCGGTGGATGTCGCATTCCCAACTGACCGAACAACGCCAGAGGTGTACATCGGTGCCGAGTGGGATCGGTTCCCTATTGTTCCTATCCGACTCGGCTTTTCAAACGGGGCATTTACAGCTGGAATCGGGATTGCCTGGAAAGGTATACACATCAACTATGCCCGAATTTTCGAGAAACCTGCGGCATCGGATTTCATTGGGTTAGCCATCAGCCTTCAGTAGTCAAATGGCTATTCCATTATTTCTTTCCAGTCCAATTCCTCTTGATTCCATTCAAACTGTTGCAACGGACCAAATTTAAGGTTGACCGTTAAACTCTTCGGTGTTGGCGAACTGTCGAACAGATTGAAGTCTCGAACCACAACGTATGTGTGCTGCCCATCCGTAATCGTTTTACACGCTTCAATGAAGTCATCAAGATTGCGGATCTGTTTTCCGTTTATATCAAGGATGACTATTTTAGAGTTGCCATTCCGTTCTTGCACACCGACACGCGAGAAACTACTACCCCTCTCGGCGTGTGGTAAATAGACACCGTCAGCCTCAAGGAAGAGGATACGGCGGAGTTGTGGCGTAATATCGTGTAAAATTGCACCACCAAATCTGACGAAGCGAGTCACCTTCTTCGCCTCCAAGTCCTCTACAGGGACATCAAGACTCAGGTTTTCACCGTTCCGATAGATGTCCAAATTGACGCTTTTCCCAACATTCTGATTCAAGATCGCATCGAAAGTATATAGGTCGTCCTTGATGGGTTCGTTATTGATACGATAGATAATATCGGATGCACGGAGGTCGGCTTCACCCGTTGTCCTCGGTACAATGGATTCAATTTGGATAACCTTGGGTGTCCCGGCTTTGGAGGGACCAATCTCTTTTCGCAACGCTGCGGGGAAATTAAAGTGTTTGATGGCTTCGCCGATAGAGACGAGTTCCAGATCTACGCCGATTTCGCCGCGTTGGATCGACACTTTGTTCCGAATCAACTCAAGGGCATCGTGGAGGTAATCGATCGGCAGTTCAAAACTGGAAGTATCTGTGCCGCGGGCGTGAATCGCTATCACTTGACCAGCGGTATTCCACACCGGACTTCCGCTTGAACCACCTGTCCGGTCAAACGTAGTGTGAATGTAGCTGGAGTGCCGGTCACCCTTGTTAACATTAAGGTTCGTAATTCTGCCGAATTTGATCGTATATTCTTCTTTCTCGTTGTTACCGATGAGCAGGAGTTCATCACCAAGGGAGAGCGCATCCCATTCGCCGAGTTCAACGGCTTTGAGTTCAAATTCAACCGCGGTAGGATCAATCTGATAAAACCCGAAGTCGTGCGTCGGATCATAGTAAAGAATCTTTGCTTCGGTAAAACTACCGTCGTGGAAGTTAATTTTAACGTAAGAAGGGCTGCTGCCCGTGACATGCCGGTTCGTGGCGATGATGCCGTGTTCTGCGTCAACAACAAAACCGGTGGCAAAATTCGTGCCTTTCACTTCCGTTTCAAAGACGACCTCGGAGGAGGTTTCGACGTTCACTACCATCGGTTTGTAGGTGGCAATCTGTTCTGTCCAATCGTGTTCGGCATTGGCGTTTGCAAGCAAAGTAAAGAGCGCGATAACCGCTAAGGCTGCACCGCTTGTGCGTTTAAAAATTTGTTTCATGCTAAATCCTTTTCCGGTTGGATTGTTTTGATTTTTTAAGAGTGTAGCACAGAGGTTTCGGGATGTCAAATGTTTTTTGGAACCTAAAAACCAAATGCCTATCTCTTGACGAGACCTCTCAAACGCGGTATACTGTTCACAAAACCGCCCTCGGTCATCTTAAAAAGCAGGAGAGGAACTTTACAAATGGCGACACATCACTTTGAACCGACAGTCTACTACACAGCAATCGGCGCGCATGAACCGGTGCTACATATTGAGAGCGGCGACACCGTTTTCACAACAACGGTGGATAACGCCGGATACGATGCCACAGATACACAGGTCACCGAGAGAGGCAATCCACAAACAGGTCCTTTTTATATTGAATCGGCGGAACCCGGTGATACGTTATCAATCCATTTTGATCGGATCCTTCCAAACCGAAAAATCGGGAGGACGGCTATGGTCGTCGCTCCGAATGTTCTTGATCCGCACTACGTAGCGTCCGAGATGCCGGAAGGCGGTCTCGCTGAGTGGCATGTCGATGTAGAGAAGTGGACAGCGACATTGATGACCCCAGAGACGCAGTTGGGTAAACTCGCGCTGCCATTGGAACCGATGGTCGGATGTTTCGGTGTTGCACCACCCCGCGGTCAAGCGATTTCGACAGCGACTTCTTCTACACACGGCGGCAATATGGACTATCGCGGTTTTAAGGAGGGTGTCACCGTCTACTTGCCTGTCTTTGTCCCTGGTGCGCTTTTTCATCTCGGCGATGGACATGCCGTACAGGGTGACGGTGAAATCGTCGGTACCGGCATTGAGATCTCGTTTGATGTGCAATTTACGGTTGAAGTCCTTAAAGGCAAAAGCATCAACTGGCCCCGTGCCGAAAACAGTGATTACATTCTGACAGCGGGCAATGCCCGCCCCTTGGATCAGGCGGTACAACACGCAACGACAGAACTTCTTCGGTGGTTGGGTGAACTCGGTTTGGAGAAATCTGCGGCGCATATCTTATTAGGGCAAGCTGTAGAATACGATATGGGTAACGTCTTTGACCCTGCGTATACGATGGTCTGCAAGATCAAAAAGTCGATACTACAAGATATTGGGATTATGTAATAGGTTGGATGTGATGTTAAGCGAAATTGCGCTACATTTGGCGGAACAATTGAGATTATCTTTTGCTGTTCTGCCTCTAACTAAAGAAGATTGGAATTCGCAGTAAGGATGGGGCTATCCTGAGTTTTGAAATCGCTGTCGTTTGTTATTAAGGTGAGTCCGTTGCTTTTGCAGAGAGCCGTTATAACCTGATCGTTGAAGTCAGAATTGCCCGCGGCATAGTCAGTAAGCAAACCATCCATTTGCAGTGTTACAAAGCCACTCTCGATGCGTGAGCAGTGGTTTATAATTTCCCTAACACCTGCAGTAATATCTTCAGCAATAGGTTTAAAACCTGTGCTGTTGCGAAAATCTTTGAACGATTTGATATGCGGGGCGGCAGCTCGCCATTTCATCCGAGCATAAGCGTTGATGAATTCTGAAACGACAAGAACATCAACATAAATTCGACTGTTCGCTTTCAAGATACGTTCAAAAACCTCGGAGTAGATTTGTTTCCAACGGTCTCTGGGTTCCCGTGGACTGAACAGATATAACCAAATATTGGCATCCAGAAACAATTTGTCTTTAGAGGTGAAGTTGTGATGGCGCACCTCCATTGCTTTATACATCACCAACCTCATCGCCCATTACTTCTCGTATCGCTTGGTTGAATCGTTCCGGGTTTTTGAAGTACAACTTGGCATTGTTAACAGCACTCCTCAACAATCTAAGGTCGTCTGATTTTGCATCCTCTACCTTCAATAGAGATTGTATTTTTTCTTCGCTGAACGTTCCATATAATTCACCGATCGCGGCGGTGAGGAAAGGGGTTGTAAGTGCCGTAACGTTATGAAACGAGAGTACAACCGCTTGATTCGCCCTCAGCGCAGCGTCAAGGTGCTTATGAATCTTCTCCCCATCATCGGAGGCAACACAGAAAGGGCTGCCTACGACTTCAAACATGGATATTCTAATATCTTCTGACACGATTATCTCCTTAAATAAAAATGTGTTTCTGCTTCTATACTCTCAACGCTCCTACTAACTATTGTACCACAAAAATCCTCGGAATTTAAAGAAAGACTAACGGACGTTCTAACAACCACTTTAAGATTTATTCATATCCAATTCCGCCATAGACCTGAGATTCAACAGCGGTGTCGTCACACCACCTGCAGCGGGGATAACTACGCCAGTATCGTAAAGTTTCATCGCAGAAATCGTGGCATGCGCGACATCTTCAGGCGCGCCAGCGCGGACCATAAAGATGTAGCCTTTTTCCGCTGCCTCTTCATAATCGGGAATACGGACACGCGAGAGGTCCGTATCAATCACACCTGCAGCGATGCCGTTCACTTTAATCCCGTGTGCCGCTAATCTTCCAGCGTAGGCGCGCATGCTCATCTCTAACCCCGCTTTTGAGATACAGTAGGCGGTGCGGTTGTCGGATGCCACTGTATCGGAAATCGAGAGTGTGTAGATGATGCACCCGCGAATCTCGTTTGCTACCATATAGTTTGCGACGCGTTGCGTGAGAAAGTGGGTCGCCTTGAGGTTAGTGTTGACAATCAGGTCAAACTGCTCGGGTGTCTCCTCAAGAATATCAGCGATACGAGTGATACCGGCATTGTTGATGAGGATGTCCACCTTCCCGAAAGCATCGTGTGCGGTGTTAAGCAACCTCTCGTGTGAATTGAGGTCGCTGATGTCCGCTTGAATGATAACTGCTTTTCTGCCGAGTGCTTCTACTTCCTGTTGTACGGATTCGGCGGCATCACGATTTTGGTTGTAATTGATAAGGACATCGGCACCTTGGCGCGCTAATTCAATAGCGATTGCACGCCCGATACCGCGGCTGGAACCTGTCACGATTGCGGATTTGTCTGTGAACGAAACATCTGTTGCGAAAAATCCGAGGTCTATGTTTGTTGACATATTTTTCTCCGAATGTAATAGAAATTTTGTGGACGGCACACGGAGCGTGCCTACTACCTTTAATCTGAGTATGGATCGGCAGCGTCGCGGAGGGCATCTCCTAAGAAGTTAAAAGCGATGACAACGACAAGTACGGGTACGGCTGGGAAAATGAGCCATGGATAGTGGAGCAGAACGGTCACGCGCTGTGCCTCTTCTAACAGCACCCCCCAACTCGTCATCGGGGGACGGATGCCCAAGCCTAAGAAACTGAGCGCGGTCTCCCCTAAGATCATACCGGGGATCGCGAGTGTCGCGATAACAATGATATGACTATAGCATCCCGGTAACAGATGCTTTGTGATGATATGCCAGTGGCCTGCGCCTGCTGCACGCGCCGCCATAACGAAATCGCTCTCCCGATACGCCAAGACCTTTCCACGCACCTGCCGTGCCAATCCGCCCCAACGGATAATCGACAGAATAATCGTAATCCCGAAATAGATTTGGATACTCGACCAACCCGGTGGAAGTGCGGCACCGAGTGCCATCCACAACGGGATATCTGGAAATGCTGAGAGTACCTCAATAATACGTTGGATCAGATTATCGACCCATCCACCCCAGTATCCGGATACAGTGCCGAGGATAGAACCGAGAACGATGCTCAAAAAGACCCCGACTAAGCCGAGTGTCATCGACACGCGCGCCCCGTACATGATCCGTGAAAGTAGATCGCGTCCCATCCGGTCGGTGCCTAATAGGAACATGGGCCCCGCAGAGCTGAATAGATGTCGCCTGCCGTCGGCATCTTTGAAAAAGAATTCAACGGGATACCATCGCGTTATATCTTTAGTGAATTCTAACTCAAGGCTTTCTGGGTTACGAACGGATTTCAAGCCGTAGACATAGAAGCCGTATGAGAATGAGAAGTGGAGACGTTGCGGTGGGACGTGCCGCAGCCGCATATTGATCTCGTTGTAGTGGTAAGGCGCGAAGAAGTCAGCACCGATGGCAAGCATGTAAAAAATCAACAAGAGGGCACCCGCGATGACACCCATCCGATTCTTGCGGAACCGCCGCCATATCAGTTGACGGTAACTCAGCTGCCCTCCATTTGTCCAGGGATCGCCTGCACCCTCAATCTCTTCTGCTGTCTCGATTGTAAGTTTCATATTTTTTGACTATTAGGTTTCTACTCCAATGAAAAGAACCAAAAACGTAGCTCGTAATCAAGCAGATCGCTTATGGGGTTTTTGCTTGGAGTCTTTGCTTGGGTGTTTCTGCGGATTTCTTCGAGTACGCCGCAAAATGGAGAGCGGATTACACAATAGCACGTTAAGTGCTAAATCTACTTCATTCAACCGCACGGTAATATAAAAAATCATTCATAGCGAATCCTTGGATCAACCCACGCTAAGGCTATATCAGCAAGCAGGTTACCGATAACCAAAAGAAGGCTCAGCATCATAATCAGCGTGCCAGCAAGATAGATATCCTCGTTCAGTAGACTGCGTAAGAGAATCGGTCCGACCGTCGGCAATCCCAACACAATTGAGACAATCGCTGAACCGGAGAGGATACCCGGTAG
This sequence comes from Candidatus Poribacteria bacterium, assembly GCA_009835515.1. Classification (GTDB taxonomy): domain Bacteria; phylum Poribacteria; class WGA-4E; order WGA-4E; family WGA-3G; genus WGA-3G. Next base: position 173 of record VXXH01000474.1, on the reverse strand, counting down.
ACTCATCCCTAAAATACTGATAAGTGGATTAATCGCTATCCGCACGGCATGTTTCCCAACGACAACGATTTCTTTAAGTCCTTTTGCACGTGCTGTCTGAACAAACGGTTGCCCTAACACATCAAGCAAGTTGCCACGCATGATACGCATTAAACTCGCGGTTCCGTTAATAC
>VXXH01000683.1:8665-9678 GCA_009835515.1 Candidatus Poribacteria bacterium | reverse complement strand
ATTTAAAAGTAGTATAATAGATTTTGGTTGTCAGTAGGTGCCTTCCGAGTAACGATTGGCCCTCGATTTTAAGCCGCACTTACTGAACTTCGGGTAACAGTAGCGATAAAGGTGGAAAATAGATGAAACGACAGGACAAACGAAACCCCAATATTGTGCTTGTCGGTTTTATGGGGACCGGGAAAACCTCTATAGGTAGACGGCTTTCCATGCAACTCCGGATGCGCTATGTGGATACTGACGATATCATTGAACGCGATAGTGGGCGACGTATCAGTGACATCTTCGCGGAAGATGGGGAACCGGCTTTTCGAGAATTGGAAAGCGAAGCGGTCCGTAAAGTGTCAAATCTGTATAGCTACGTCATCGCTACGGGTGGCGGTGTTGTTCTAAAAGAAGCGAATATGGTAGCACTTAAACGTAACGGTATCGTCTTCTGTCTAAATGCGACAGCAGAGGAAATCTACCAACGGGTTCGACATCAGTCACACCGGCCGCTGCTGCAAACCCCCGATGCGCTCACGAAGATTAAAACTATGCTCGAAGAACGGCACCCCTATTATGCAACAGCCGATTATATGGTGGAAACAACAGGCCGCTCCTTCGGAGAAATTATGGGATATATCAAACGGGTATTTGCACAAAGTATCAAGGTCTCAAAATGACGAAAACTTTACGCGTGGAACTCGGGGATAATAGCTATCCGATCATTGTCGGAGGCGCGCTTCTTAATCGGGTTGGCGAACTGCTTGCGTCGCATACCAAATCCCAAAAGGTGCTTATCGTTTCGGATTCATTTGTTAAATCACAATATATGCCTGCTGTTCACCAAAGCCTTGAAAATGCGGGGTTTGATGTAAGCACAATAGAGGCACCCGCTGGTGAAGAAAGCAAATCGTTGGCACAGTTCTCCCGGATACAAGATAGTTTGATTGCACACCAACTTGACCGCAGTTCAATGCTCATTGCGCTCGGCGGCGGCGTCATCGGTGATTTAGGCGGTTTTGCGGCGG
>VXXH01000683.1:0-8655 GCA_009835515.1 Candidatus Poribacteria bacterium | reverse complement strand
GTATATATGCGTGGTATCTCTTACGTTCAAATCCCAACAACGCTACAGGCACAAGTTGATGCAAGCGTTGGTGGCAAGACAGCGATTAATCATCCGAAGGGCAAGAATCTCATCGGTGCGTTTCATCAACCGAAATTGGTACTCATTGACGTAGGGACGCTCAGAACCTTACCACAACGCGATATTCGTTCAGGACTTATCGAAGTTATCAAGATGGGGGTCATCCGCGATGAACCGTTGTTTGAAATGGTTGAGGAAAAACTCGACGCTATCCTAAATTTAGAAGACACAACGCTTATTGAGATGATCGCAAGTGCGTGCGTCAACAAGGCGGAAGTCGTCGCGAAAGATGAGAAAGAGAGCGGGTTGCGGATGGTGCTTAACTATGGACATACCTTTGGTCACGCGCTTGAAACACTGACGCACTACAACAGATACCGTCACGGCGAAGCCGTCTCTATCGGTATGAATTGTGCTGCGCAATTGGCGGTTAATTTGCGGATGTTCTCTGAAACCGATTTTCAACGGCAACGCACGCTCTTAAACCGTGCGAAATTGCCGCTTACGTTCCCGCCCGACCTGACCCCAGAAGCAATATGTGATGCTATGTATTTAGACAAAAAGACGCTCGGTGGTAGACTCCGCCTCATTCTACCGACACGTATTGGAGAAGTTGTCATCCGAAACGATGTGGACGATCAGCACGTTTTAGAAGCCATATCACAATGTTTTTAATAGTTGTTAGTTTTCAGTGCGATTTTTCTGCGAAAAATCTTTCAGTACTCAGTTAACACATTGCGAGGCACGCTTTAACTGATAACTGAAAGTGCAGCGTGTTCTCACTGCGAAGCAAACTGATAACCACTCTCGAGGAATATAATATTTATGATAAAAACAACTCAATGGGTAGCCATCTGCTTGGTTTTATGCCTAAGTGTTGGTACTGCGTTCAGCCAAGGGGAACCTGTCGCACCGTCAAATGTCACGGCAGTGGATACACCGAACGACGATGGCTCCAGTATTACTATTAAGTGGGATGCAGCAGCTGAGGATACTGGCATCAGTGGTTACCAAATCCTACGGCGGATTGCTGATGGTGAACTTGAACCCATCGGCGATTTACTGCCTGCAGGAACAACAGCTTATGTTGATTCTGCTATTGAGGGTGGAACTGCTTACACGTACGTCGTACGTGCTGTTAGCGAAACAGACGCGACAGTAGATTCTGAACAGACTCCGGCTGTTGAAGGGACAGGTGAGTGGTTTCATACTGGTAAGACCGCGATATTTATCGTCATGCTCCTTTTTTCCGCAGCAATTGTTTGGAATATATACGATGCGCGAAGTGGCAAAGACATATTTGTCCGACGCATTCCGGGCTTAGAAGCAGTAGATGAAGCGATCGGCAGAGCGACAGAGATGGGACGTTCGATTCTTTATGTCCTCGGTTTAGGCGGGGTGAGTGGTGCTGCGACTATCGCAGGTATGACAATCTTGGGGCAGGTCGCGCGTCGGACAGCCGACTATGAAACAGCATTGCGTGTGCCTTGTAATGACCCAATTGTGTTGAATGTGGTGCGTGAGATGGTGAAGACAGCATATCTCGATGAAGGACGTCCCGATGCTTATAATGAGGATAACATTTTCTTTCTCACAGAAAGCCAATTTGCTTACGCAGCCGGTGTTGACGGTATGATAATCCGTGAAAAGCCTGCGGCGATATTCCTGCAAGGTACTTTTTATGCTGAATCGCTGATCCTTGCGGAAACAGGCAATTCTGTCGGTGCCATCCAGATCGCAGGAACGACTTCTGAATCCCAACTTCCATTCTTTATTGCAGCGTGCGATTATACTTTAATTGGTGAAGAACTCTTCGCTGCCACTGCATATTTGTCCAAGGATCCGATGTTTCTTGGAAGTATCAGAGGACAGGACTGGGGCAAGTTGCTCATATTTGCAGCACTCATCCTTGGTGTGTTGCTTGAACTGTCCGGTATCAACTGGATAACAACACTCTTACAGAGAGTAAGTTAGGAGCGTTTGTTTATGAAGCGACAAGTACCTCTAATCCTGTGTTTTCTTTTTGGCGTTGTGATGATTCTTACAGAATTTAGTCCGCACGCTGCTTCTCAATCGGTTTATAATGAAATCGTGAATTGGACGTTGATTGTTTGGCCCTTCGCTACGGTGTTAGCAGTAGCAACACTTGTGCAAACTCACTGGGCGCGTATTCAACGACGTAGTGAACATTGGCAGTACAGTTATGTTGTATTTGCGGGGATAATCGTCATGGCTGCGATAGGGGTGCCTTTTGGAATGAAACACCCTGCTTTTGAATGGTTGTTTAATAACGTCCAGGTCCCGATGGGTGCGACAATGTTTTCGCTGCTCGCCTTTTTTATTGCATCTGCAGCCTTCCGCGCCTTCCGCGCCAGAAACACTGAGGCGACGCTACTTCTTGTTACTGCGCTCATCGTGATGATGGGAAATGTCCCTGTTGGTGATCTTGTTTGGAATGAAGTGATGGCTTGGAGTCCCTGGTCAGATAAAGTATCAGAGGCACGTCAATGGATCCTGGATAACCCGAACCTTTCAGCAAGACGGGGGATTATACTCGGCATCAGCCTCGGCGGTATATCACAATCCATCCGGATTATTTTGGGAATTGAACGCTCTTACTTGAGTGGAGGAGATGCATAGATGTTTGAAAAACTGCTTAACATGAACCGGCAAATTGTCTTTATTCTGGTGGTGCTTGCCGTTATTATCCCAATGTTGTTAAACATCAGATTGCCACTCGCTGTTTCTGAGCCGACGCAAAAACTCTATGATTACATAGATGAGTTACCATCCGAATCAACGATTATGATTGCCTTTGATTACGGTCCCTCTTCTTTCGCAGAACCAGAACCGATGGCTGAAGCTGTCATGAAACACTGCTTTGATAAAGGTATTAAGGTGGTCGGTCTAACATTGGATCCAGAAGCGGTTACATTAGCGGATAACGTGATGCAGAAAATCGCTGAAGAGAAGGGGGCAATCAACGGTATAGATTATGTCCTGCTCGGATATCGGGAAGGTCCCATCCAAGTAATTCTCGGAATGGGCGTTGAAATCGCCAGCGTTTTTGAGAGTGATTATACCGGAACGCCGCTTTCAGATATTCCGATGATGGCAGACATTACCAACTACGATCAAATTGACCTTCTCTTAGATCTCGCTGCAGGGACAAGTATTGACGCTTGGATTACCTTTGCTAACACGAAATACGGTTTGAAGATTGGTGCAGGGGTGACGGGTGTTATTGTTTCGGAAATGTATCCTTACTTACAAACCGGACAGTTGGTCGGATTATTGTCAGGATTCCTGGGGGCAGCGGAGTATGAAAAACTTATTGACACCCCTGGAAAGGGCATAGCAGGGATCAACACGGTATCGTTTGTCCACCTATTGGTTGTAGGATTGGTAGTTCTGGGGAATATAGCGTTCTTCATTCAGCAGCGAAAGGAGCAGGGTTAATGGAAGTTTTTGGGATTTGGATTGCAGCGTTTTTAACACTCTGTATTTATAGTTTTCTTTACCGAGACAACCCTTTCTACAGATTTGCTGAGCATCTCTTTGTCGGCATGACGGTTGGATACGGTATCGCCCGTTCTATCCATCAAGGCTTTATTCCTCTTGCATGGACACCTCTCTGGGCTGCTATCATTGGTGAATCGCCAGCAGGATACTTCAAATTAATTCCGATCTGTATCGGTTTGCTGTTTTTCGCTCGGTTGTCATCGCGGCACTCGTGGTTAGTTTCCTATCCTATTGCGATTCTTATCGGTTTTGGTTCAGGTGCTATGATTCCAAACGCGTTTCAGGCATACATCTTTGAACAGACGCGCGGCACAATCGAACCGTTTGGATCGATTCACGCGGGAACGCTCTCTGGTTGGGAAATTTTCGAGGCTGTCCTTATGATTGTTGGGGTCGTTTGCACACTCACCTATTTCTTCTTTTCTGCGGAGCATCGAGGGCCTGTCAAATGGATTTCAAAAGTCGGAATCGCCTTTCTTATGATCGGTTTCGGTTCAGCGTTCGGTAACACGGTTATGGGACGTGTCGCTTTGCTCATTCAACGCGTCGACTTCCTAATAAACGATTGGATCGGTTCTATTAGCGCGCTTTTCTGATAAGGAGGCATGAAATGAAACTCGGATATAGTACGTGGGGGATGCCTACTGTCCCCATTGATACCGCCATCTCCCATTTATCAAACCTCGGATACGATGGGGTTGAACTCACTATCATTCCACGCTTCACGACTGAACTCAGCACACTTGATGCTGCAGAACGGAAACGGATTGCGTCCCTATTAGAACAGCATAACTTGGCACTACCGGCAATCGCGGCACATTCCAGTTTACTCGAAACAGATCCGGATGCACATGCGAAGAATATGTGGCGGTTGAAGGGTGGCGTTGATCTTGCAGTCGAACTTGCGCAAGGGGATGAGCTGCCTGCAGTTAACACGACCCCCGGCGGCAAACCGGAGGATTGGGACAGAAATAAAGATTTCCTCGCAGAACGGATAGGCGCACTTGTGGATTACGGGGCATCGCGCGGCGTTACGATTGCTATGGAGCCGCACATCGGTGCAATCATTGACACGCCAGCGAAAGTGCTTGAACTCTTGGAAATCGTCAATTCGCCGTATCTCAAGGTTAACTTTGACATCAGCCACTTTGATATTGTCGGTATGCCGACAGAAGAGACAGTTTCAGCACTGGCGGCAGTTTCAGCGCACACGCATGTCAAGGATCAACGCGGTATTGCCCCGGACTTTGAGTTCCTCATCCCCGGTGAAGGCACTTTTGATTATGTTGACTACCTCAAGAAGATGCAAGCACACGGTTATGACGGGTTCATCACTGCTGAGGTGAGTTTTATGGTGCAGGCACGCGAAAACTACGATCCGCTCGCTGCTGCGACACTCTCTTACGAGACACTGTCAAACGCCTTTACCGAAGCCGGAATTGAACGAGGTTAAAGATGGGAAGTCCGAATATTCTTTTATTGATGACAGACCAGCAGCGGTGGGACGCGATGGGTTGCAGTGGTGATTGGGTACAGACTCCGAATTTGGATCGTATTGCAAGCGAAGGCGTTCGATTTACGAATTGTGTCACAACCTCGCCGGTTTGTATCCCGACGCGACTCAGTTTGGCGACAGGTTTATATCCGCATAACACCGGTGTCTGGAACAACATGAACCATCAGATGCCTGCTGAAACGCCGACATGGATGCAAGCGGTGCGCGATGCTGGCTATCGGACGAGTCTTTTCGGCAAAACGCATCTACATCCACACGGTGGGGACTTGCGTGAGCGAGAGGGATTAATGAACACCTACGGATTAGATGATGTGAACGAAATCGGTGGACCGCGGGCGAGCGCAAACGTTCTGTCGCACATGACAGCGGAGTGGGAGGCGAAAGGATTGTGGGATGGCTACCGCGCGGATTATCGTGAACGGTTTAGCACGAAACCGTATCTCGTGCGTCCATCAGCGTTAGGACTTGAAGACTACGCCGATGTCTACGTCGGACAGCAGGCGAAGCAATACCTCCAGAATTATGATCGACAGGAGCCTTGGTGCTGTTGGGTCAGTTTCGGAGGACCGCATGAGCCTTGGGATACACCGGAACCTTACGCCAGCATGTATGATCCGGAAGAGATGCCGCCAGCAGTCCCGCGTCCACCTGCCGGAGAACGTCCGCAAGGACATTTAGATAGGCTTATGCAGCGGATGAATCCAGCGTTTGAACCCGGTGAAATCGGGAGACTCCGTGCAAATTACGCAGGCAATGTCACACTTATTGATGCACAAATTGGTGAAATCCTTGATACAATTGCAGCACGCGGCGAACTTGAAAATACAGTCATTGTCCATACCTCCGATCACGGTGAAATGAACGGTGATTACAGACTCATTTATAAAGGCAACTTCCTCAACGGCGCAGTTCGGATCCCGCTACTCGTTCGGACCCCCGATAGCACAAACACTGGTAGTACTTGTGATAGTCCGGTGGAATGGATTGATATTGGTCCAACGCTTGTTGAAATAGCAGGTGGTGAACTGGAGCATCGTCAGTTCGGGCAATCGTTGTGTCCAGTGCTAACGAACTCCGAAGTGACGCACCGTGATTTCGCAATTTCTGAGATACAAGGTGAGATTATGCTGCTAAATCAGGAATGGAAGGCTGCTCTCAACGCGGCGGGTGAAGTCTATCTTTTGTTTGATGTGCAGAACGATCCGAGTGAAACAAACAATCTCGCTGGTAGACCTGAAGTTGCAGATATTGAAACGGCGTTGCGCCTGCAAATTTTAGAGCGGCTTGTGCAAACGCAACTGGAAAAACCGTTTCGTCAATGATAGGAACATGCGCCGGATGCCCTAACTCGCTTGTTCCTGTTTCTTGATGCGTTCAGCATTACGCACAAGTACTAACAATTCCTCACCGCGTTTCTCGGCGTGCTCTTCATCTTTCGAGATAACCTCCGGATGCTGCTGTAAGATGCCTTTAAGCGTCTGGTGGACAGTTTTTAGACAACCGTTTTTCACCCAGAAACTTTCGCGTAGGATTTCAGCGAATTGCGCGACGGTCACAGCAAATTGGAGACCTGGCGAGGTATGCTCAAACTCGTCTTTAAGGTCTTCAACACGGAATTTTTCGCTGACTTCCGTTACTTTCTGTGTATCGGGGTCTTCATACCGTATAGAGACTTTCGCGAGCCTACCTCTGTCAACTCCTTTGTTGAGTTTAACTTCATAGAGTGCTGTAACGTTATGTCCGGATCCGATCTCTCCAGCATCCGCCGCATCGTTTCGGAAATCCTCATGTTTCATCTGGCGATTTTCATAGCCAATCAGCCGGAAGGATCGCACGGTGTCTGGATTGAACTTGACCTGTACCTTTGCGTCTTTCGCGATAACCTGCAGCGTGCCGGTGAGATTCTCGACGAAGATACGACGCGCCTCGCTAAGGGTATCCACATAGGCGTAATTTCCGTTGCCTTTCTTCGCGAGGTTTTCCATCAGGACATCGTTGTAATTCTCCATGCCGAAGCCGACTGTGGTTAAGAAGATGCCATCCTCATCAACATAGTTGCGAATTTGCTTGAGCAGTGCCTCTGCGGATGTTACACCCTCGTTGGCGACACCGTCTGAACAGAGAATCACGCGGTTGATGCAATCGCTGTCTGAATTCCTGCGAGCGAGTTCATAGCCTTTGTGAATTCCGTCTTCAACATTTGTCACACCTTCTGGACACAGAGCATCAATGCTTTCCAAGATGTGTTCACGATTCACAACGCTGGTATGTGGTAGGACGACCCGAGCGTTTGTTCCGTAAACGACAATGCCAATCTTGTCGGTGGGACGGAGTTGTTTGACTAAAAGTCGCAACGCCTTTTTCACCAACCCCAACCGATTCTCCATTCCCATTGAACCGGAGACATCAATCACAAAGGTGAGTATAGCATCCTTGCGATCAACATCAGGAACAACACGTCCTTGGATGCCAATGCGTAGCAACTGGAGTCGCTTGCCTTCACCAAATTTTGAAGGTGCACCCTCAAGATGCAGTGCGAAAGTGTCGTCTGTTGGTGGTGTATAGTCATAATCAAAAGCGTTGACGAACTCCTCGACCCGTACGGCTTCTATCGGTGGCAGATAGCCATCTCGGAGATACCGGCGCACTACGGAATAGGACGCGCTATCGGCATCCATACCAAAAGTTGATTGGTTGTCGTCTTCAGGATCAATAAAGGGGTTCGTGCCGTGTCCTTTGAAGAAGACATCGCGGTAAGCATCACCGTTGGGCGGGTTGAATTGTACTGATGTCGGAACAATTGCACTGTACGCAAAGGATTCCATGACTCGCGCGGGCCTCTTCCGCTCGAAAGTCGGGCTATGAAGCGTTAATGGCGGTGCGTTATCCATAGATACGTCACGGAAAACCAGCCTTTCTTCATTGAAAACGTTATCCACAAATGCATAGCGACAGACGAAATCCAAATCTAATTCGACATCAGAGGCGTAGTAAGCCACACTTGCACTTGCCTCGTCTCTTCTCTGAATCGTAACGTCGTGCGATGGGGACTCAATGTCTCCAATTGCGTCCTCACCTTCAATGTCTATTGACATCAAGAAACTTTCGACAGGCTGATTGGTTCGCAGGTGATGCGTGTACACTAAACTTTCGTCGGTTTTCTCAACAAGTTCAGCATATCTAATCTGAACGCGACATTCAGTATTATCAGGAATCGGTGGGATCTCTACTTGCAACGCGGAAGTGCCGATTGTCTGTAGCATTTGCAAGTCTTGCGCTTGAAGAATGCGTTTGTAGAACTCGGTTAACTTCTGTTGTCTCAGCAACTGTGGTTCCGTGAGATTGCCACTAATGCGAATCTCGGTATTTTTTTGTTTCGCGCCAGCCGGTAGTGGAAAAAGAAAAAGACCACCGACAGAAACGTTATTTGGATTGCTGAAAACGAGATCTACTTCTGTTGTTGCTAACCTATTATCGTCAATTGAGACGTTCACGTGATAACGCTCAACTATCAGTTTTTGAAATTGAGATGCCTGGGTTTCTGAAGGGACAAAAAG
>VXXH01000308.1 GCA_009835515.1 Candidatus Poribacteria bacterium | reverse complement strand
ATCAAGTTTCTTGAAATTAGAAATTAATAATGGTATACTGTCGGACAATAGGAGAAAAGATATGTATGACAGTCTGACCGAACTCATAGAGAAAATATATCTTGGCGAAGATGCAACGATTGAGTTTAAAAGAGCGTTGCCACACAGAAATAGCCTTGCCGACGAAGTCGCCGCCTTTGCGAACGCAAGAGGTGGCGTGATATTGATCGGCGTTGACGACAATGGGGAAATCGTTGGAGTTGACCGACAAAAACTGGATGCAGCAGAAAAAGCAGTCGTTGAAATATGTCAAGACAGTATTGATCCAATCGTTCTCATTTTTACAGAAAAACTACGGATTGATGACAAAAACCTCTTAAAAATAGAGGTGCCGAGAAGTCTGTTTGTTCATAAAACCTCTAACGGCTACTTCATTCGTCAAGGCAGTAGCAAAAGAGAGATGCCCACCGAGCAGTTAGCGCGGTTGTTCCAAACCCGTTCACAAGCACGTATCATCGCTTTTGACGAACAGTTCGTACCAAATACAGACAAAGACACACTCAGACAAGACCTCTATCAGCGATTTATCACAGAAGGTGCTACAGATGATGAGATAGAGGACCTACTGCTTAAAAGGCATTTGCTCGTCAAGGAGGGTAATCAAAACCGCGCTTCTGTGGCCGGTGTATTGATGTGTCACGAGAAACCTGATGACTACCTTTACAACAGTTTCATTCAAGCCGTTTTTTATATCAGCAAGGAAAAGGATGCAGACCACCAACTTGATGCGCAGGACTTTAAGGGACCACTTGACCAGCAGATCATACACACCATGAGATTTGTTAAAAGATACAACGCCGTCGCAGCGCGGAAGGACATTGGCAGAATAGATTATCCAGAATATAGCATGCGCGCCGTATTCGAGGCGATAGTCAATGCCGTTGTGCATAGAGATTATTCAAAAACAGGCTCAAAAATACGGTTGTTTATGTTCGACGATCGGTTGGAACTTTATTCGCCGGGGGCATTGGCAAACACTGTGACAGTGGATAATCTACGTTACAGCCAAGCCACGCGTAATGAACTGCTCGCGCGATTGCTTTCCGAAATCACATTAGATGATGACATGGGTCGGCAGGTGAGTCGGCGACACTTTTTAGAACGTCGAGGAGAAGGTGTTGGTATCATCTTGAACGAAAGCGAGGCATTGAGCGGGAAGACCCCTGAATATGAAATGTTTGACGAAGAATTGCGTTTGACGATCTTCGCAGCAGAACCACCACATGAAACAGAGGAATAGCAAAAAACGATGTCTATACCTACCTTCAAAATTACCTCCGTTGAAAGCCAGCTCTACGAATGGGACAAACCGCCCATCTGGAACGGCATGCATGTCTATGATAAAGGCAGGCTGCATCTGGTGAAGGTAACCGCCAAAAGCGGGACAGAAGCGCGTGTCGGATACGGCTTCAACGGCGGTACCGCTGCAACCCGTCCACTCTCCATATTCCCGAAGTTTGTAGACCTGTTTCGTTCTATTTTGATCGGTCACGATGTAACGGATACCGCCTATGTCTCACGGTTGGCTGAAAACTACAAAATCTACGGACCCGGCGGGTATCACACACAGGTACTCGCAGCCATAAACCAAGCGTGCTGGGATGTCCGTGGGAAAATCGAAGGAAAGTCTGTTCACGCCTTACTCGGTGGCACACAGCAACGTATCCGTACCTATATCGCCGGTGGCTACTACGGTAGAGAGAAAGGGTTTGATGAACTCCGTGAAGAGATGTCGCGGAATATAAATGCGTTCAACGCTACCGCGGTTAAGATGAAGATTGGGGATCCCGATGCAGGCCTTGAAACAGACATCAAACGGATTGAGGTGGTTCGTGAAACAGTCGGCTCCGATATTACCGTGATGGTGGACGCAAATTGTGCCTTGTCTATTGAAGCGGCGCGTGCGTTTCTGCCTGCGCTGCAGGCAAACAAAATCTTCTGGTTTGAAGAGCCGATTCATAGCCACGATTACCGCGGACATAAGGCATTACGGGCAACAGCACAAGATTACGGTATACGAATCGCCACCGGCGAAAACGGATACGGGTTACACTATTTCCAAACACTGATTGATTACGACGGCGCGGATGTATTCAACCTGGATGTCGCCATCCTTCCCGGCTATGAGCCAGCGATGCAGGTCGTCGCAGAAGCGTTGGGAGCCGAAAAGTTGATTGCTCCACACGGTGCGCAAGAATTGCAAATCCATATCGCTGCAAGCCGAGACAACGGTCTGATGTTGGAATACTATCCACCGGCTGTTGATCCATTGCGCGGTGAAATGTTCCTCCCGCAGATGGTTTTAGATGCTGATGGATACGTTACGGTCCCGTCCCGTCCCGGCATCGGTTTTGAGCCGAATTGGGAATTGCTGAAGCATCATCGGGTTTAAGGGCACTGTTAAACGTGAAAATCAGTTGACTTAATTTGGGAATTCTGCTATACTCCTCCCAAAATTCAAACCAACTTCGATCACAGCCCTGATCGAAACCATACCCTATCTGGAGGTAACACCCATGAGATATATTTATTTTCTTCTCGTACTCACTTTAGTCGTTAGTTTGTCCACATTTGCAGGAATCCCTAACGATAAAGATCTGCTCCTGTGGATCGGCGAAGGTAGTGGCAACAAAGCCGTTGATGGTACAGGCAATGGGAACGATGGAACGTTTGGCGGCGCGGCGAAATGGGTCGCTGGTCAAGGCAAATATGCTGCAGGTATTTCCATCAGGGGCAAGGAAAGTTTCCTTGAAGTACCCAATGTCGTCACCGAGGCAGGAAGCCTACTCTTCTGGTTCAAACCGGATTGGGACGGCAAAGATGACAAGGATTACCGACTTTTTGATGCGAGCCTCGGTGCCATCTACTTCTTCATTGGAAAAGGGTCCGCGCATGCAGACATCACACCCGCCGAATTCGGGTTCTATTTTGAAGCAGCAGACGACGGCGACTGGCAAGATGTTGAATTCGACCCGACAGGCATCATCAAAAAAGACGAGTGGTTTCATTGTGCGGTCACATGGGATTTCACCGGTGATGCCCCGTTTGTCTACATTGATGGTAAAGAGCAAGCAACGAGTCGTAAGATTACAGGTGGCTTCCCCGCACTTCACGAAAAACCGAGATTCGGGTGGGAAACTATTCAGTATATCGCTCTAACTAACGGCGCGGAAGGCATCATTGATGAAATCTCATTTTGGGAACGTGCTTTAGAAGAAAACGAGGTTCAGGATATGATGGGGGTCAGTTTGGATGTCGAGGCAGTCGGAAAATTGGCTGTTACGTGGGGTAAGTTGAAGGTAACCCGATAAACCATATTTCTCAACATAGATGTGCAAACTGTGCTTTTTTATAGGTCTGGTGACTTTATTGCCAGGCCTATTTACTTTCAGATCAGCGATCGAAAAAAGCACTCACCAAAGTTAGAAACCTTAACACGAGAAAAAAGAGGGGTTAGAGAAGTGGTGCTGATGTTTTTCCAAAAACTCGCGGGAGCCAGAGACTCAACTCCGGCACATACGTCACCAAAACAAGTGCTACCAATAATAACGCGATAAATAAGAGGACAGAACGGTAGAGCAACACGACAGACCGATCAAATTTCATGCTGGAAATGAACAGATTCATGCCAACAGGCGGGGTCAAATACCCAATTTCGAGGTTGGTTAAGACGATGATCCCGAGATGCGCCTTATCAATCCCGAATTGCTCAGCAATAGGAAGTAGTAACGGCACCACGATAATTATCGCCGAAAAGATGTCCATCAGACACCCAATGATGAGCAAGAAGACGTTGAGTCCGATGAGTGTAATGACACGACTTTCTGTTGTTGATTGGATCCAGTCGAGGACGGCTGTCGGCACCTCAAGTGTGATGAGATAGTTTGTCAACCCTAAAGCGATACCCAGAATAATAAGGATTGCGCCAACAAGTAAGGTACTCTCCTTGACAATACGCGGTAACACTCTCAACGAAATAGAACGGTGGATGCCCATTTCTACGATACAGGCGTAGATGGCTGTTAGTGCAGCCGCCTCGTCCAATGTAACGATACCCGATAAAATACCGCCCAGCACAATAAACGGCAGCAGGAGTTCCCACTTCGCTTCCCAGAGTGTTCTTAGGAAAACCGTCAAATCAAACGGTGTTGTTTCACTCTTCTTGATAACACTCCATCCACAACAATAGAAACTCAGAACACCGAGAATCAGGAGACCGGGAATAATCCCCGCAAGGAACATTCTGTCAATAGGAACTTGGGCGATAATCGCGTAGAGGATGAGCGGAACGCTCGGTGGAAAGAGCATCCCGATACTCCCAGAAGCCGTTATCAAGCCGAGAGAAAATTTTTCGTTATAGGTTTGCCGCAGGATCGGATAGACCAATCCGCCGAGTGCGATAATCGTTACGCCGGACGCGCCTGTGAAGGTAGTAAAGAAAGCACAGGTACCGAGTACGACGACAGCAATACCGCCCGGTAACCAGCCAACACTCGCACGCGCGAACGCAACCAACCGTTGCGGTGCCTTTCCTTCAGCGATAATGTATCCTGCAAAGGTGAAGAGCGGGATAATCAGGATTGTCGAATTCCGGGTGAGCCGGTTGAAATCAATTAGGATTGTCGCAATCGGTTCGCCTGCCGTGGCATATCCAATAATCGAGGCACCACCGAGTAAAACGAAAAGCGCGCCACCGAGGAGTGCGAAACCTATCAAACCGATGCCAATTATGAGTCCCATCAGTCAGGTTCCCCCTCAATAGCATCTGGTGTATCCGCACTCCCTGTTAGATGGATGCCAATCTGGAGTACCACATGAACACCAATGAGAACAAAACCGTACGGAATAATAGTTTTCGCCCACCACAACGGGACACTGCCAATTAACACAGTCTCGCTTGACTGTTCATCTCCAAGAAAGAGAAAGCCGTAATACGCTAAAATCCCGACAACGACCAAGGCGATACAGTCAATAACGAGATTGGTCCAACGCGTGACGCTTCCCGGCAGAATCCGACTCAGTACATCAATACTGATATGTCGTCTCTCACAGGTGGCGAGCGCGGCACCGAAGAAGCAGAGCCAGAGCGTCAAGTGCTGAAGCATTATATCGCTCCACAACAGGCTGGTGCTAAACACGTAACGTAGGACAATTTTGAGTATCGCAAGCCCGAGCATCATGGCGACAATGAGACACAACGCGCCGGTCTCGACTTTACCGAGGAAAGTATTAGCGTTTTGCAGGAAAATATTACCCGTACTTTCTTTAGGTATCGGCATCTATTTCTCCGGTGCTAACACCTGAATTCCAGCGGAAGGTAGAACAGCCACTTTCGCTGGAGATGGCAGTCTCTCGGCGAACAGCGCGATCAACTGATCAAGGTCTCTAAAAAGGAGGTCCCCCGGATGTTTTTTGTAAAAATCATCGACTAAAAAGTGTTCTGACCAGACGTGCAGTTGGTCTTGCGTTCCGAGTTGTGCGGGTGGGAGTTCAGATTGCGCCCGCTCCGCCCGCTGTTGTAAGAAGCGTGCGAAGTCAATCTCCTCAAACAGTCCATGGTAGCAGATACCGTCTGATGCGGGGTTGAGTGCCATTTTATACGCTTTTTCAAAATAACGCGTCGCCCACAACGCTTTACCCGTTTGGATCGGATCGCTGTCAAGTGGGTAGCAGTTGAGTACAACTAAATCGGTCTCTTTTCGACTCGCTTCCGGTATCTCTGTACCGTAAGTGTCTAAAGCGAAGTGCGCCCCTTTACGGTGCGCCTGCACAAAATCACCTACGAACAGTCCACAGATTTCACGGCGGCTGTTGAGGACCGTGTTGACAATCACATCAAGTCCGAGGACACCCGCTACTTCCTCAGCGAAATCTCGATGATCCGGTTCACTACCCTTTCTTTCAATAACGGCGTGTCCGCGTCCGGGTGAGAACGTATGGAAATAAAACATTGTGGCGAAACCTGCGATTCCCGGCACGACCAATTTCGCGCCGCCACCGAAACCGACGGATCCGTGTGGATAGATACCACCAAGACAGATTTTGAAATCCGCATCCGCAATGACACGATTGAGATAGATAGGCATCCCGTTACTAAGATTTCCCAGCGCACGCAGATCGCCACTCATGAAATCGTGACTCGTTGCCTCATATTCAGCAGCGATATCTGCCCCAATCTTCTTCGCAACCTCTTCATCAGTGAGCGGTCGGTGGGAACCGCCGCCGACAACAAATCGAATTTCGGATTTCGGGACACCTGCTGTGGCTAACTCACGCAGAAGCATAGGGATAACTTTCGCTGCAGGTGTCGGACGGCTCAGATCATCAACGACGATAGCAGCACTCTTTTTCCCTTTCGCGAGTTCCGATATACGGGGTGTGCCGATCGGTTCAGCAAATGCCTGTTCAATTTGTGTATCCGAAAGCGCGGGCGCGTCTTGGGGGCCGAGTACCTCCACCTCCCAACCGGTCGGAAAATTCAAAGTCAGTTCTTCATCTCCATACCAAGCACTGGAGTAGACTGTAGCAGTGTTATTCATAATTGTCCTCTATCTTATCATAATCTTCAGCGTCAAAACTCCGTCCTCGTAGGTCGGAGATGTAGACGCTGCCTATATTTTCTCTTGACAAAGATTGCCAAAAATGTTAAAATGTTCATCGTGTTCGGCATTGGTTGTGATTGATGCATTGGTATATTGCTTGATATTTCAGACGATCACGTAAAAGCCTCACACGACTGAAAAATATCTAAAATATGCTTGTCAGTCGTGAGTCGGGAAAGATTGCTTAAAAGCACATCCCATTTGAAACAAACGACTCAAAACTTTTCGTAAGGTGCTTTACAGCACGCAGTTAGGGCATTACCTGTTGCAGGAGGCTACAGAAGACTGGCACATCGCAAGCAGTGGTCGTTGATAGCACGATCTGCCCCGCTCAGGGTGTTTCTAAGAATCCCCCTGCTTTAGCGGGGGGAGTATGTCAAAGAAAGGTTTTTAACCCCGATGTTGTTACTCTAATATCTGAATTCCGGCTGCTGGCAAAACACCAACGCGTGCGTGTTTTGGAAGTTTCTCTGCAAAGAGCTGAATCACTTGTTCAAGGTTGCGAAAGAGGCGTGCAGCTGGGTATTCTTTGTAGAATTCATCTGCGCCAAAGTACTCAGACCAGACGTGTAGTTGGTTGCGGGGTCCGATTTGCGGCACTGGTGGTTCCATCGGAATCTGTTCCGCGCGCTGCTGGAGATAGCGCGGATAATCAAGCCTATCGTACAGACCGTGGTAGCAGCTGCCATCACTGGCAGGATAGAGTGCCAATGTATAGGCATTCTGAAAATAACTAAAAGCTGCCAGTGCCTTATCCAGTTGGATTGCATCAGAATCGAGTGGATAGCAGTTCGCCACAATCAAATCAGTCGCTTTTTCACTCGTTTCGGATATCGGTGTACTATAAGTCTCCAAAGCGAAACGCGCACCCGCACGATGCGCTTTTACAAAGTCCCCTAAGAACACGCCAGAGATCTCACGATGGGTATTCAGCGTCATGTTTACAATGGCATCAAGTCCGAGAATTTTTGCTGCCAGCTCAGCACAAGCGCGTCGGTCAGGTTCATCGCCTTCTTCCCCCTCAATAATTCCTGGACCGCGGCTTGATGAATAGGTATGAAAGTAAAATATTGTCGCGAATCCTGAGACACCAGGTACAATCAACTTTGCCCCCCCAGTAAAACCGACAGAACTGTGCGGATAAATACCGCCGACACAGATTTTAAAATCCGCATCTGCAACAATACGGTTAATATAGATAGGCATCCCATTATCAAGGCTACCGAGGGCACGTAGATCACCGCTCAGGAAATCATGGTTCGTCGTTTTATATTCAGCCGCTACATCTGTCCCAATTTTTGTCGCGATCTCTTGATCGGTCAACGGACGGTGGGAGCCGGGCCCAACAACAAATCGGATCTCGGATTTCGGGACACCTGCCGATACCAACTCACGTAGGATAAACGGGATAACTCTCGCGGCAGGGGTCGGACGGCTCAGATCATCAACAACAATAGCGGCACTCTTTTTCCCCTTCGCGAGTTCTGCTATACGCGGGGTACCAATCGGCTCAGCAAATGCCTTTTCAATTTGCGTATCAGAAAGGGCAGGCGCGTCTTTCGGACCTAATACCTCAACTTCCCAATCGATCGGAAAATTCAGCGTCAGTTCCTCATCCCCGTACCAAGCACGGGAACGGACTTTAGCTGTGTTGTTCATTGCTCTTCTTCTCCTTTCATATTTTCATTTCGGATTGATAGGAGAGCACCGCTGCGATGAATTCACGAAAAAGCGGATGTGGCGCAAGCGGCTTGGATTGAAATTCGGGGTGGAATTGTGAACCTACCATCCATGGATGATCCGTTACCTCAGCGATTTCGACGAGACTTTCGTCCGGCGACAACCCGCTAAAACAGAGTCCCGCCGATTCTAATTGTGATCGATATAGGTTATTTAACTCATAGCGATGACGGTGACGCTCCAGAATAATAGGTTGCTGATAAGCGTCATAACTTTTAGTATTTTCTTTAAGTACACACGGATAATGTCCGAGTCGCATTGTTGCGCCGAGGTCGGCTATTGAACGCTGTTCATGCATTAAATCTATAACCGGATAGGGTGTATTCTCGTCTACTTCTGTGGTATTGGCATTTTTTAGTTTCGCAATGTGCCGGGCAAACTCAATTACAAGACACTGCATGCCGAGACATAATCCCAAATACGGGATTTTATTTTCACGGGCGTATTGTGCAGCAACTAACATCCCTTCTATTCCACGATAGCCGAACCCACCGGGGACGAGGATACCATCCGCATTTTCAAAAACAGCGTCAAGATTCGGATGTTCCGTAAGGGATTCAGCCTCAATCCACTCAATTTCAATAGAGGTTTCGTTGGCAATTCCGCCGTGTTTAAGGGCTTCCTGTACACTGATATAGGCATCGTTGCCAGTCGTATATTTTCCGACAATCGCTATTCGGACGTGCCGTTTCGGGTTTTTCAGTTTTTCAACCATTGTGGACCATTCAGCATCCATCGGCGCGCGTGCTTCAAGCCCGAGTTTCTTTGAAACGAGATGCCCCATCCCTTGCCGTTCAAAATTAAGAGGGATTTCATCAACGCATTTTGTGTCTAATCCTTCAAAAATACATTCTTCAGAGATACCACAGAGGAGGGCGATTTTCCGACGGAAAGCCTCCTCCAACGCCTGACTGGTACGACAGAGCAACACATCTGGCTGGACTCCGAGCTCTTGGAGTTTGCGGATGCTATGCTGTGTCGGTTTACTCTTGCTCTCACCATTGGGTAAAGTGTAGATGAGCGATACATGGAGGAACATCGCATTCTCGCGTCCGACCTCAACAGCAATCTGTCGGATGGCTTCGACGAACGGTGGCATCTCGAAGTCGCCGATGGTTCCGCCTATCTCGGTAATAACGATTTCAGCTTCGTTATCCTCACCGATCTGGTAGATGCGCCCCTTGATCTCATCCGTAATATGCGGAATCAGCTGCACGGTTTCACCGAGATAGTCGCCCCGACGCTCCTTCTCAATCACTTCCTTATAGACAGAGCCTGTCGTAAAGTTAGAATATTTGTTCAGATC
>VXXH01000453.1 GCA_009835515.1 Candidatus Poribacteria bacterium | reverse complement strand
ATTAAAATCGGACGTGCTAAAATAACTACAACCATTAAAGACCTTTAGGAGGCACATAATATGAAATCCCAAATCTTTTATGAACCCGAATCAATGAGCCTTGAAGACCGATCTGTACCGGAACCTGGTGATAATGATCTGTTAGTTCAAGTACGTTCGGTAGGCATCTGCGGTTCGGATGTCGCATATTATTTTGGTAACAGTTCGCTTGAAACAGACGACGGAAAAGGACCTCTTATCCTTGGTCACGAATTTACTGGCGAAGTCGTCGAAGTTGGTAGTGAAGCAGGCGCAACCGGCGGATTTAAAGTCGGTGACCGCGTTGTCGTCAATCCTGTCCAATCAAATCCAGACTCCTTTTGGAGCAAAAAAGGTTTATCCAACCTGTGTCCTGAAAAACGCGTTTTAGGTGTCGGTGTTGATGGCGGATTCGCCGAGTACGCAGTCTCTGATTATCGCTGGACTGTCAAATTACCTGATAATGTTACTTATGATCAAGGCGCCTTAACAGAACCGCTTGCATGCGGACTCTACGCTGTCAATAACCTCAATGCTGAAGAAGGGCAAACTGCCGTTGTCTTTGGACCGGGACCTATCGGTTTGATGATGGTACAAGTATTGAAGAGCCGCGGCTTGAAAAACGTACTGCTTGTCGGAACTCGTGATTATCGTTTGGATTGTGGTAAGGAACTCGGTGCAGATGTTGTCGTCAATGTCAGCGATACCAACTCTCCACACTACGTTGAAGATCTGGGTGCTACAATTGAGGAACTCAATAACGGTGAATTGGCGGACCGTGCAATTACGGCTACCAGTTCACTTGACGCAATTCACACCGCATTGGAGGTTACCGGTCGGCACGCAACCGTCGTTATTTTCGGACTCCCCGGCGACACAGATGTGATGCAGGTGCCTATTCTTGATACGATCCTCATGGATAAGACAATCAGGTTCTCTTGGCTGGCACCCGATACATGGGAAGAGGCGGTTCAACTCATTTCGAGTGGTGATGTCAACATGGATAAAATCATCAGCCACGAGTTCCCGCTTGAATCGCTTGTTGAAGGGATAACAAAGGTCCGCAACCGCGAAGATGCCTGCACTAAGGGATTGATAAAGGTCTCTGATTAACCGGTATGTAACATGGGTATCCCGTTTTTCATCGTTTTTGTCCTTTCGATCGCTTTTCTGTCACTTGGGATAACGGGGTGGGGTGACTTTATTTCCGTAGAGTGGCCTGAACAGGATTCACCCGATGCAAACAGCGATACCGTAACTGTCACCCCCTACCTCAGTTTTCAAGCCAATTATTGGGCAATCGGACGATGCGTCATAGGATTTCTGCTGTTTTTGCTCAGCCTTTATACTATGGGCTTTCTTCTCTATCTTGAGGAGCGAGAAAGCGGTAGGATTATGAAAAACGTTAAAAGTTTCGCCAAACTACGACAACTCTTGGAACGACATCAGAGAAAGGACATTTCAGAATGATATCTCTCATAAGATTCTTCGTTAAGGTGTCAATACAATCCTGGGTGATGATAGGCATCGGGGGCGTATTCATTGCACTCTGTTGCGTTACAGCGACCACTGCCAAGATTGATCCGAAGACGGTTGCTGGCATCTGGCTTTTCGATGAAGGTAATGGAAAAACCGCAAAGGACTTATCGGGGAACGATAATAATGGTGAGCTTATGGAGGGTACGAAATGGGAAGATGGGCAATTTGGACAGGCAGTCGTATTCGATGGAAAAGACGACTACGTCGAAATTGCGCCTTCTCCGCTATTTAATCCAGAGAAATTCACCGTTACTTTTTGGATGTATCCGACAGCAGTCGGCGGCAATAATCCTGCAGGGAAAGGCTCCGCTACGCTCGTCATCGCAAACGGGAATCCAGGGGACGGAGGCGGTGCGAATTGGTGGTTTGAATTTTGGAACGCCGGTAACTTTGAATTCAAAAGTTGCCAAGCTGGCTGTGCAGCCGCAACGACACCTCTTAATAAACCTGATGCGTGGTACTTCATCGCCGGTATCTATAACGGAACTGAATATGAACTCTATATTGATGGCGAATTTAAGTCGAAGGGGCCGAATAAAGTCGGCGCACCGGAAAAGGGGTTACTCATCGGAAGTGGGTTGTGTCCAGCAGGACACGGATGTGATGGCGGTTATTTCAAAGGGATCATTGACGATGTGGCGATGTTTAGCGATACGCTCAGCGAAGCAGATCTGAAGATGATTATGGAAGACGGTGTTGGCAAAACTCTCGGAGTCGCACCTGTAGAGCCTATGGACAAATTGGCAACGACATGGGGCAATTTGAAGGCGCATTGAAGGGATAATCTCTGTCAGTATGGAACAGCAATTAAAAAACGACTTACTTCTTCGCGCAGCGCGATGTTTGCCAGTGGAACGCGTACCTGTATGGATGATGCGGCAGGCAGGCAGATCAGACCCTCTTTATCGGCAGATTCGGCAAGAGCTGAACCTGCCCTTGGAACGGCTCTTCCGAACCTGTCCGGCACCAATGTCTCACACCGATGTCGAGTCGGCAGTTAAAATCTCACTTCTACCAAAACGCATTGGCGTTGATGCCATCATCGTCTACAAAGACATTCTCACACCGCTTGCACCGATGGGGGCACATTTTCGATTTGACCCAGGCCCCTTTTTAAGCCCGCCGATTCGGACGCAAACACAAGTAGACGCACTCCGACCCGTTGATGAACCCCCATCGCAATTAGAATTCACAGGAAAGGTCATTCGCAAACTCCGCGAAACCCTGAATGAAGAACTACCGCTCATCGGGTTTGCTGGTGCTCCTTTGACACTTGCATTTTTCCTCATTGCGGGGGAAAGCCCTATCAAACGCGGCACCGGCGTATCAGAAAAGGCGGTCCCTGTTTTCCAAATGATTCAGGAAACTCCTGAACTCTTGCATCGTCTGCTAAGCAAATTGGCGGAGATGACCGTCAATTATTTAAACTACCAAATTAGTGAGGGCGTTCAGGTCGTCCAACTTTTCGAGTCCATCGCGGATGTCTTGCCGAGAGACATATATAAAGAGTTTGCATTTCCGTATCACCAGAAGATTTTCGCTGAACTCAGTCCAGAGGCACCCGGCATACTCTTCGCAAAAGAGTGTAACTATCTCGATTTAATGCACCAAAGTGGTGCTGATGTATTGAGTGTGGGAAAATGTGTAGACCTTAGCAAAGCCAAGGCTGAGACTGACGGCACCGTCGCTTTTCAGGGAAACGTGGATAACGATATACTCCGCGACGGGACACCCGATGACATTACGACGGCAGTCAAATCCTGCTTAAAACAGGGTGGGAAAACAGGGCATATACTGAATTTGAGTCATGGACTCCATAGAGATACGCCTTTTGAAAACGTTAAACATTTTGTAAATATCGCAAAAACGCTGTAGGCATATAAATGAGAAACATTACAGAAAACCCTTTCGCACCACGTCAATACGGGCAGCTCGTTAAAGTAACAGAACGGGTCTATCTCTTTCGCAATATTGTCAACTCTTCTATTATCATTGGAGATAATGGCGTGGCGGTAATTGATACACAAGTAAACCAAATGATGGCGCGACGGCTGTACAATGCCATCCGTACTGTCACAGACAAACCGATTTTGTATGCGATTAACACACACTATCATTGGGATCATACCAACGGAAACACTATTTTCCATCAGGCAGGCGCAACTGTCGTCGCACGCGAGATGACAAAAGAATTCATGGTGAATAGATCACCACGGCAAGAAGCATTCCTCCGATCTCGGGGTTTCACGCTCGGCGATCCACCCTTCCTTCCGCAGCAGACATTCGCACACGAAACCGAACTTGATTTAGGGAATCAATCCCTACATCTCATTCATTTAGGAAAGGCGGAAACAGACGATGCTACTGCTGTCAGGATTCCCGCAGAAAATTGTATCGTCTCTGGTGACACCGTGATGACAGGGAGTTTTCCGATCTTTGGGCAACCTGTCATGAATGAAGGGCTCATGGCGAACCACGATTGGATTAATACAATTAATGAGCTGCGGACATACGCACCCAAGTGTGTGCTACCGGGACACGGCCCTTTAGCACAAGACGCTGAAATAGATCTGTTACTCCAGATAGAGGCCTATTTCCTAACGGAAGTCCGAAAATGTGTTGAACAGGGTATGTCTTTAGCCGAGCTGCTCGCTGAGATGGAAACTAACTTCCCTGACTGGATTCGGTCTATCGCCGAAGTTTGGGGAACACCTCGCTATGCGATTTTAAGGGTGTACCGTGGGTTGATTGACGATCCGGAACCGGGTTGGCAACACTTGAAGCCTTCGGCTATTCCGGCTGCGGATGCTGAGAAACTTCACGAAAGAACACACGAACTTGAAGAATTTGAAGCGTACCGAGAAACCGCCGAAGAGGTCGCAGAGGGCAATGATTTCGGTTTAGCAATTGCTATCTTGAAAACCGCAGCCGAAAAGTTTTCTAATCTTCCAGAGGCATGGACAGCATACGCAAATTTGGTCACGCAAGCGTCCCGCAGCGTGTCAAGTGTCCTTGAGAAGGGCGACTTTTTCGTCGAGGCAAAAAAGGCACTCAATACCGCACTTGAATTGGACCCTGATTACGCACCGGCACACCTTTTGCGCGGCTACAACCACATCCTTTCTGCTTACCGCAACGGCGATGAAACAAAAACAGGGTTGGCATCTATTTATAAAGCACTTGTCAACGGACTGCAGGGCACACAACTTGCACAAGCATACTTTTCCATCGGACTTGCACATCGCACAAATGGGGATGAGACGTTGGCACGTGAAGCTTTCGCGAAGGCGATCGCTGCCGATGCTCGGTTCATGCCAGCACAATTAGCCAATATGGCGTAGGAGGCATATTAATAATGAGATATGACAGTGTCTTACTCGTTGCATTTGGGGGACCCACACCCGGATGCTGTCAGAAATACGATTTCGACGCATGTCCCGGTGAAGCTTATTGCTTTGTTGAAGGAATTGCTGGGACAACTGAATCCCAAAGAGAACGTGTAAAAGACATCTCAACGCATTACATAAAATTAGGCGGATTTTCGCCATTCAACGAATTGACGTTTAAACAAGCCGACGCTTTAGAAAACGCATTAAAAGCACGCAATCTTCCGCTTCCTGTTTATGCAGGATTCAGGCATTGGACACCTTATTTAAAAGAAGTCATCGCTGAAATGGCAGAAAAAGGACATCGTAAAATACTCGGCATTATCATGGCACCCCACCAATCTAAATTCAGTTGGGAGTGGTATCAACAGGCGGTGAAAAAAGGAATTGAGGCAGTTGAGGGTGAAAAACTGACGATTGACTATCTTGACCCGTGGTATACACGTAAAGGCTACATCGGTGCCATCGCTGAGATTATCAAAACCGCGTGTCGGGATAAGTTAGAACGGGCGGAGCTGGTTTTCACAGCACACGCAATTCCCCAGGCAGCAGCGGATAATTCACCATATATACAACAGCTTGGAACGACCGGCGAAGCGGTCGCTCAGGAACTCGATAAAGCTCAGTTCGGCTTGGCATACCAAAGCGAGGTAGAAAACAGTCCCATCCCCTGGACACAGCCTGATATCAACGATTGGCTTAAAGCCCGAAAGGAAGAAGGCGTTGACACCGTCGTCGCTTCACCGATCGGCTTTCTTTGTGATCACGTTGAGGTGCTCTATGACCTTGACATAGAGGCAGCCGAGACAGCGGAAGCGTGTGGAATTGATTTTATTCGGGCGGGAACGGTCGGTGACCATCCCAAATTCATCAACATGTTAGCGGATTTCGTGTGTGAAAAATCTGAGAAGTAGATAGAGGCAGTTTCCTGATTTCGCGTGCCTATATGCTACGAGCGATGGATAAAGACACAACACTATCAACGAAATTACTTAGGATGAATGGGTCTTATGCCGGAAAACTCTGACAGGAAACGCGCCATTGTTATTGGAGGGGGCATCACAGGGTTAGCCGCGTGCTATCGCTTACAACGCGAGGCTGCACGGCGTAATATCCCGCTTGATGTCGCGCTCCTTGAGGCGACCGGACGCGTTGGTGGTGTTATCCAGACCGAACACCGAGACGGATTCCTCATTGAGCACGGTCCCGATGCTTTTATCTCCACAAAACCGGCGGCAAAGGCTCTCTGCGAAGAACTCGGTATCGCGGATCAATTCATCGGCACGAATCCAAAGGTCCGACGAAGTTTCGTAACTCGGAAAGGCATATTACACCCCGTCCCAGAGGGCTTTTACATGATGGCACCGGGGTCTCTGAAGCCGTTTCTAAAGACCCCTCTCTTCAGTTGGCACGGTAAGTTACGGATGGCATTAGACCTGTTTATTCCGCGCCGAGAAAGAGACATAGATGAAGCCGTTGCGCATTTCGTCAGGCGGCGTCTCGGCAACGAAGCCTTTACACGAATCGCCCAACCTATGATAGGGGGTATCTATACCTCGGATGCCGAAAATTTGAGCCTAAAGGCAACCTTTCCAAGATTCTTGGAGATGGAAAAGGCACACGGGAGCATTATCAAAGCGCTCCGCGCACAAAGAAAGCAGGCGGCTGAAACCAGCCAAGACACCAGCGGCCCCCGTTATAGTCTCTTTCTCTCATTCAAATCAGGAATGCAGCAATTAATTGATACGCTCACCGACATCTTATCCGATAATATTAGATTAAATACCCGTGTGGAAAGTATCCAGGAAGATGACGATGGTGCAGGGTGGCGTGTTGCTCTCTCCACTGGAGAAACCTTGAATTCGGAATTTCTTTGCATCGCACTTCCAGCCGGGCAAGCAAGCACGCTCGTCCGGAGCGTATCAAACCCACTCGCCACCAAACTCAATGAGATTCCGTACGCCTCTTCTGCAACGGTTAATTTAGCGTTCCGCCGTAGAGATGTTACACACCCGTTAGACGGCATGGGATTCGTTGTCCCTGCTACGGAAAACCTATCGCTTATCGGGTGCTCGTTTAGTAGCGTCAAATTTGAGAACCGCGCGCCAGAAGAACATATCTTGTTACGTGCCTTCGTTGGTGAACCCACCTCTAAAAACACCGAAGTCGACCTTATTCAATTGTGTCAAACAGATTTAACGCCGCTCCTGGGCATTGAACACCCACCCCTGTTCGCCACTGTTAACAAACATGTACAAGCAATGGCGCAATATCAGGTAGGGCATCAAGATGTTGTCGATGATATAGAACGGCTCACGAGCGAGTTGCCAAGGCTTGCTCTCGCGGGAAATGGTTACCACGGTATAGGCATCCCCGACTGTATCCGAAGCGGGGAAACCGCAGCGATTTCACTCTTAGATGCTTTTTGTGAGGCATCGCGATGAATTTTAAGGCGATATACTGGGGTATCATCGGCATAAGTTTCGGACTGTTTGGATGCGTATTCATTCTATTAAGTGTTAACCTTGCGCTGCGTGCTGATGACAATACACATCGCGTGATAGAGGCATATCAAGGGTTTCAGGACGGTAAGTGTAAAAGCTGCCACCCTGCTATCTGGAGGGAATGGGAGAGTTCGATGCACGCCAAGGCATGGGTTGACGAAATCTATCAGGCTGCCGCAAAGCAGATCACCGATAGGGAAACAAAATGTGATCAGTGCCATGCCCCCCAACCGATTCTCATGACAGGTATTGGGAAAATGCCGAAGTTGAGGGACACACAACGCGAGGCGGGGGTCTCGTGTCTCGTCTGTCACCTCGATGCACACGGGGCAATGAATGGACCGGCAGCAAGTGCGGAAACCTATTTCCATACTAACGTTACCAATCCTATCTATACCGAACCGACAGCGCTCTGTGGTACCTGTCACGGTCAACAAAGCGTTCCTGAGCATGACCAAGTTTCCAGCTTCCTGAATAGCAAATTCGCCGAGGGTGATACGAGTTGCGCGACATGTCACATGCCGGTTGTGACGCGCTTGCAAAGCACAACGAGCCATGAAGCCATCAAAGGCAGAAAACATACATGGCGCGGCAGTCGTAGCGTCGCACAACTCAAGCGTGCTGCGATCCTTCAACTTGGATATGCAGACGGAAAAGTGGATGTGAAACTTCGGAGTCAGACGGGACATATCTTACCGGGAGGGACATTGCGCACTATCGTGCTTGAGGTGACAAGGCGCGCACCAGATGGCACCGAACGTCAAAAGCAGCACATCTCAATTTCTGCCAAGAATGAGAACCGACTGCTTCCAAACGAAAACAGAGCCTATGCTTTTGATATGGCATCCGCCACAACCGGCGACACAATTAAAGCGCGCCTAATATATCAGTTGACACCGGATACTCCCGAACCCAAGCGAATATTGATGGCAGAAAAAACGCTTATGATCCCTTGAGCAGTGAAATTAAGAGTGGCTTGGTTCGTAGTAGGGCAATTCATTGCCCGTTGGTGCCCTGCGGACGTGCGATGAATCGCACTACTACGAACCTATCTTAAAACTCAAAATTGGTGATAGCCCTACGCATTCATATTTGGTTGTGAGTCGAGACCCAGCAACCGTTTTAATGTAGGCGTTGCACGCGAGATAACTTCATCAGATACCTATCTGAGGTGTGCTTGTTGTGGTTTCAAAATAGAACGACAGAAAAAGCCGAGTAACCCAACACGCGGTTCATTCGTTATATTTTTTGAAGAACCGTGCCATATTGCCCCGTTAACAATTAGGACGGATCCCCGCGGTCCACAGATTTGCAGCTCGTCGGTGTATTCAACACCCGGCTCAGGCAGTGCCTCAAGCCGTCGGTGGCTTTCTGGCACGCAACTGGTGGCTCCATTTTCAAGCGTCCAGTCATCTAAAAACCAGACGCTGTTAGCAACCAGCGGAAAACTCGGACGTGGTGTCGGCAAGGCAGACAGTGGATAATCGATATGGAGACCGGCATCCGGTGCCCCGGGATAAAGCACATTCACTGTAAAGGAACTCAACGTGCAATCGGCACCGAGTAGATGCTCCATCGCGGCAAGCATCTTCGGCTGTTGGATCGCCGCTTCAAAAATCTCGCCTTTGTCAACGAGGTTCCAGACGCGTTGTGCGCTGCCATTCGCGAGGTATGTGTGGCTTTTACCGGTTTCCTGCTCTGCCGCAGCGAGTGTCAGAGCACGCTCCCGAAGGTGTGCAGTCGTATCCAGCGGTATCAGGTTTTCCAGAAGTAGAAAACCGGACTGATCGAGTTGTGCTTTTTCAGATTCAGTTAACATGGACGTTTTTCCTCGAATGCTATTTTTTCTTGACAGTTTAAGAGTTTTCTGGTAATATGTCAAATAGATTGTTGATTTCTGATTAAAATCGTCAGAATTCTTCGTTTAAAATTCAGATTTTGGTTTGACATGTTTTATTAATTGTGGTATCATATATAGGCGGACTGCAATTTAATCGATGATATACCGATGCGGCGGGAACGAATTTTTACCGATTGCATAAAACATCACAACTGCAGGACGATTCTGGTTACAGGTTTCGTGTCTGTAAAGCTAATGTCTCTGGCACGTAACGATTAAATGCTTGCTTAATTTTGCTACTTTTTTTAAAATAATAGAAAAATTCCCGCAGAGTCGAACATGGAAGTTAGATGCCCCTTTCCTTATGTTTTGACCTGTGCCTTAGGTTATACGAATCCTATCCTATGGTTACATCGGTAT
>VXXH01000619.1 GCA_009835515.1 Candidatus Poribacteria bacterium | reverse complement strand
GTCGTTACCCAATTGATACACCAACCTTTACCAAGAAATATGAAATCCCAGAAAACCTCTTAACTGACAACTGACAACTATTAACAATGCATGGACAAAAAACTTTGACCTCATCAGCACGCGTTACTGGACGTTCCCTTCTTTTAGGCGTTTTATTCATCCCAATCAATGTCTATTGGATGACGATTGTTGAGGTAAAGTACTACTCGCTTGACGGTTCGTGCCTACCGCTTTTTATTCAACCTGTTTTTATCATGTTTGTTTGTGTCGTTGCCAACTGCGTGTTGAAACGTTTTGCGCCACGGCAGATGCTCCAGCAAGGCGAATTGCTCACCATCTACATTATGGTGGCGATCTCCTGTACGTTTGCGGGGCATGACACAATGCAGAACATGTTCGGCAGCATCGCACATCCCTTCCGGTTCGCAACGGAGGAGAACGAGTGGCAGGCACTCTTTTTTCGGTACCTACCGGCATGGCTTACCGTCTCCGATGCGCAAAGTTTGCAAGGTTTTTACGAAGGCGAAGCAACCTTCTATACGCAGCATAACTTTTCGGTTTGGCTAAAGCCGCTGATGTTCTGGGGACTTTTTTTCCTCATTATGATGTTCATGATGCTCTGCA
Source organism: Candidatus Poribacteria bacterium (assembly GCA_009835515.1). Taxonomy (GTDB): domain Bacteria; phylum Poribacteria; class WGA-4E; order WGA-4E; family WGA-3G; genus WGA-3G. Next base: position 9,180 of record VXXH01000619.1, on the reverse strand, counting down.
TCAATACACTCGTCCGGAAACGGTGGGCAGAACAAGAGAAGCTCGCATATCCGATTATTCAACTCCCACTGGGATTGTCAGAAGATGGTGGGATAACCCTTCTGAAAAACCGGATGATGTGGATGGGATTCAGTATCGCCGTAGTTATCGGTGTGATTAACGGGATCCACTATCTCTTCCCACAGTTTCCAGAGATTCCTTATATCAAACGGACATCTGTATTCCAGAATATCTTCACGGATCGTCCGTGGAGTGCTATCCGTGGGACGCGTATTTCCGTCTACCCATTTGCTGTTGGATTAGCCTTCTTCCTACCGTTGGATCTCTCCTTTTCGTGTTGGTTCTTCTTTGTAGTGCGTTTAGCAGAATTCGTCATCGCTGCGGCACTCGGCACCCGTTATTTCCCAGCGTTGAACGAACAGGCATACGGTGCATGGATCGCGCTCTTTCTGCTTGCTGTCTGGGTCACGCGACGGCATCTGACCGAGGTGTTCAAAAAGGTGTTCGGGTTTAAATCGCGTCTTGATGATTCAAATGAACCGATGCCGTATCGTGCTGCCTTCTTGGGGATTCTCGGATCGCTCGTCGCGCTCGGAATCTTTTCCTCCATTGCGGGGATGACGTTATGGGTTGCGGGCATCTTCTTTGGGGTCTATTTCCTGCTCTCTTTCGCCATCACGCGTGTTCGAGCGGAACTCGGCACGCCACATGAAATTTACTATGTCAACCCACACGACATGCTGGCGACAGTCGGTGGTACGCGACGGTTTGACACAAGCAGCCTTACGATTATGTCGCTGTTTTATTGGTTCAATCGCGGTTACCGCAACCACCCGATGCCGAACCAGATTGAGGCGTTTAAACTCGCAGAATCGACGGGGATGGGGAACCGGCGTTTATGGGTCGCGATGCTCATCGCTATTATCATCGGCATTCTGGCGACTTTCTGGGCAAATCTGGATGTCACCTTCCGAAACGGTGCCGTGGCGAAAGCGGGTGGCTTCAAAGGCTGGGTCGGCAGAGAGTCGTTCGGTCGGCTGCAACGGTGGCTCCATAACCCGACGGAACCCAACGTAGTCGGTATCGGTTTTATGGGGATCGGTGCGCTCCTGACGTTTGTGATGATGTATATGCGGATGCATTTCCTGTGGTGGCCCTTCCACCCTGCGGGGTACGCACTCGCTATCAGCTTTGCGATGGACTATTTCTGGTTCGCCTTCTTCGTGGCATGGTTTCTGAAGTTAATAATTCTACGCCACGGCGGCTTACGGCTGCATCGTAAAGTCGCCCCACTGTTCTTGGGATTAATCTTAGGCGATTACGTCATCGGGAGTATTTGGGCAATCATAGGCCCCCTATCCGGCCTGCGTACTTACAAGATTTTTATCTAATGAAAACATGAATCTACCTGTTGGAAAACTGAAACACGATTTTTTAAAGAAGCTTTTTCCCACGTTCAATAGCAGCACAAGTGTGGTTGTCGGTCCACAGGTGGGTGAAGATGCAGCGGTCATTGCGTTAGGCGATAACTATCTCGTTGCAACCAGTGATCCGATTACCTTTGCAACTGAAGATATCGGGTGGTATGTGGTCTGCGTCAACAGTAACGACATCGCGGCGATGGGAGCCGTGCCGAAATGGCTGCTGGTAACCCTTTTGTTACCCGAAGATGCGACGACGCCTGCAATGGTTCGCGACATCATGGCGCAAATCACACAAGCATGCGAAACGTTTGGCATTGCTCTGTGTGGTGGACATACCGAAGTCACACCCGCCGTAACACAACCCGTTGTCATAGGACAAATGATGGGGATTGCCGCTAAGGATTCCTTACTTACTTCGTCGGACGCTCGTATAGGGGATGACCTAATTCTTACAAAAGGACTCGGTATCGAAGCGACTGCAATTATTGCGCGTGAGTGTGAAAAGCAGGTGCGTGAGAAGTGCGATGCCCAATTCTTGGAACAGGCGAAGAACTATCTCGTGGATCCGGGGATTTCCGTGCTAAAGGATGCGCAAATTGCAATTGCCACGGGCGGCGTACACGCTATGCATGATGTCACAGAGGGCGGCATCGCAACTGCTGCGTATGAGTTGGCAACCGCAGCCGAGTTAGGGGTGGTTGTCTATTCGGATAAACTTTTAGGCTCGCCAATATTGTATGGCGACATAACACGGGCATTGTGTGATATGTTCAGGCTTAATCCATTGGGTGTCATTTCATCTGGTGCCATGTTGATCGCATCGGCACCTGAAAAAGGCAACGCAATTTGTCAGGCTCTTAGCAAAGCGGGTATCCGCGCGGACATCATCGGAAAGTTTTTGCCGTCTGCGCACGGATTGTGGTTGGAAGATGCCACCAATACACGACAGCCGTTACCTGTCTTTGAAACGGACGAAATCGCTAAACTTTTTAGTAGCAGCCCCTAAAAACCGAAAACGAAACGTCCCTGCTATGCTGTAAGATTCGATTGACACCTACTCGTTTTGCATGTTATCATTACCCCCAAGTAAATCGCATTGTAAGGAGATAAAATGATGCCAGAACTGAATCAAGAATGTGCCGAGACGTATTACAACCGCGGGTTGGCTCACAGCAAAAAAGGTGAGTTGGAGCTTGCTATTAAAAACTACACCAAAGCAATAGAACTCAAACCCGATTATGCCGATGCCTTTTACAACCGCAGCAAGACTTGGTTACGCCTCGGAGAAACGGAAAAAGCGAAATCTGACATGGCAGCTGCCAGCAGTATTGGGATAAACAGTACCACAGCCTCAAAGGAAATACTACGAAATTACGATCGCGCATGGAAAACTCTCGGCAACATTTCAGATATTTGACAATTGCGGAAATTCTGGAGGTTGCTGAGGGACATGTCGGCAACTATCAATTGTTGAATGAAAATCAACTATCTTATCTCGTTGAGGCAGTGAGTGGGAAATTCGGTGATACTGAACTGTATCCAACTTTGCCCAAAAAAGCCGCTGTATATGCACATCACATTATCACAGGGCATATATTTTTCGATGGAAATAAGCGTGTTGGTCTACATTGTGCAATCTTGTTTTTAGAACTCAACGGTTGCACCCTATCTCTCAACATTAACGATTCCATTATTGAACTCGGTCTTAAAATTGCGGATGGAACTATAACGAATATTGAAGTGATTGCTGACCACATACAGTCATGGATTTTGTGACAAACGCATACTAACGAAGCAGTAGCACCCTAACCCCAATCTATCCTTCCAAATACAACCTGTAAGAGCACCCCCTTCCAAAAACACCTAAAAACTGAAAACTCAACAACCCTAATCTTCGAAAAATTGACTTGACAAAACCCGTCCAAAATGATAAACTTACTTGAAACAAGGGAATCCACAAACAACGCCCTTAGTCCGTAAAGATAAAGAAAGGATAGCAATATGGCATCACAAAACGAACTACAGTCAATGTTAGACGCGCCCATCGCTTTAGCACCGAATACTTACCTGCACTTCTACAATGGCGGGAAACTCCGTGCTGAGTTTATGGGTGACCCCGATCCGAAAGATGATTATTACTCCGAAGAATGGATCTTCTCCACAAACCGTGCAATCACCCCCGGTAGAGACAATCCGCCCGACAAAGGGCTTAGCCGTATCGAACTTCCGAGCGGTGAGGTTGTGTTACTGCAAGCACTGCTGGACGCATTCCCGGAAGAGACACTCGGTGGCGCGCACGTCGCTAAATACGGCACTGAATTAGGCGTGCTTCTTAAGATTTTCGATGTCGGTGAAGGCGCGCATATCCCTATCCATTGGCACCCGAACCCGGACTTCGCACAAGAACATCTCAACTCACCCTTTGGGAAAAATGAGGCGTGGATATTAATCGGCACGCGTCCGGGCGCGAAGGCATGGATCGGATGGAAAGAAGCAATAGATAAAGCAGAGTTCCGCCGTCTGATGGAGGCACAAGATGTGCCAACGCTCCGAAGTCTCATGCACGTCGTTGAACCGAAGGTCGGGGAAGTCTACTTCTTACGCACACCGATCGTCCATTCACTCGGCACAGGGTTATGTGTCCTCGAACCGCAGGAACCTACCGATTGGAATATCCTCGCTGAATGGGAAGGTTTCCCGTTTGAAAGAGATGATGGACACCTCGGTCTCGGATGGGACCTCGCAGTAGATGCCGCTGAGTTCGATAAACTCGAATTGGATTATCTCAATAACTACATCCGGCGCACCCCAGAACTCGTCCGAGCAGAAGGGGATAACCGCGAAGACCGAATCGTGCCAGCGGAAGCCTCAAAATTCTTCGGATGCTCACGCCTGACAGTGGACTCAACGTTGAGCATGCCTGCAGATAAAGGCTTCTATGCGCTTGTGACGTTAGGCGGCGAAGGCGTACTGCGCGGCGATTTTGAAGATGTCCCGCTCAAACGCGGCAAATCTGTTTTCATTCCACGTTGCTTGTCCAGTTACGTCATCGTTAGCACCAGCGACACCCCGATGGAAATCATCTGTTGCTATCCGCCAAGTCTTTAAAGTATTGCTTCATCCAGTTTCAAATTGAGGGTATATGCTTTGATCTGTAGGGACGAGGTAACCTCGCCCCTACGATGAACTTGTCCTAAAATTCAAAATAGACAAAGCAGTTGTAGGTATACCCTGTATGCCGTAACAACTTGCTGTATGACGCAAACGGTAGTACGCAATGTTAGACTTTAAACCTGCTAAACCGAATACGACCGCGATTCAGGTTGTCAAAGCCCTCATGCCGCTCATCAATCGTTTGTATTTGAAGGGGTTAACATTAGATATTGACACCGAGTCCATTGCCCGTTTGAAAATGACGGATGGACATCCGACTGTACTGGCTCCGAACCACGCGGCGTACGCGGATCCAGCCGTTATGTTCCTCTTGTCCAAACGCCTCTCTCAGCAGTACTATTACATGACCGCCCGAGAGACATTCGACAAAGGGAAATTCGGGGGCTTATGCAGTCTTTTGTTGCAGTGGTGCGGCGCGTATTCAATTGTACGTGGCACCGCGGACCGAAATGCCTTCCGCACAACACGTGAAATTTTAACGAAAGGTGACGCACCTATTGTCATCTTCGGCGAGGGAGAAATTTCACGGCAGAACGATACCGTTATGCGCTTTGAGAGAGGCGTTACACAACTCTGCTTCTGGGCTTTGGATGATATGCAAAAAGCGGGCATCAGCAAACCTCTCTATATCGTTCCCATCGGGATCAAATATCATTATCCACAATACATGTGGGATGTTATTGATGCCGCCCTCATGCGATTAGAACGTGCTATTCTCCCGCCTGTTGGAAGAACGTCAACAGAACGTTACGAACGATTGAGACACATCGGTGTCGCGGTTCTTCGGACACTTGCTGCGGAATATCAATATAAGGTGGACGAAACCGTGCCACTTGATGTGCATATCCAAAAGCTGAAAGAACAGATACTGTCCCATGCGGAACAAATTATGGGCATCCATACTGAAGCGGATGTGCTTACACGCGTACGTGCGTTGAAAAATCTGGTTGATGCCGAAGTCTATAAAGACATTGAGCAGATGACCGAGTACGAACAGAAGATACATGAAGAACTGCTCCAGAAATTCCAACAATTCTATCCGGATCTGGAGCGGTTAATTAACTTTATAGCAATTTCGGATGGGTATGTCGCCAAGGAACCTTCACCGGAACGGTTTCTTGAGGTAATTATCCGTCTGGAAAGAGAAGTGTTTGGTACAGCAAAAATGCGGGGACCGCGGGTCGCATCACTCCGTGTCGGTGAACCCCAAAATCTCCGGGAATGCTATGATACCTACAAAACACAGAAAAGAGAAATGGTAGAGCAGATAACCCTTGACCTCGAAACAGCGGTTCGGACGCTGGTGACGGACGTATCATAGGAATACTCTACCGAAAAACGCGCGGTAAGTTGCCAACTAAAACCGCGCTTAAAATTTGGAGAGAAACATGGCAAAAAAATTGTCTATTGGAAGTTGGGCTTACGCGTTTGGTCCTTATGAAGATAACCCTGTTCCGTTCGATGATGTCGTCAAACGTCTCAGCGAACTGGAGTTTGACGGCGTTGAAATCGGTGCGTTCAAACCGCATATTGACATTAACGACTATCCGATGAAAAGCGATCGGGATGCCGTTAAAGGTTTAATCTCCTATTACGGCTTGGAAGTCTCTGGTTTAGCCGCCGACTTCTGGTCGCACCCGGGTCCCGCCACAGACGAAGCGCAAGAGGACGATAAATATTTCAAACTGTTCAAAGAGAATCTTCAACTCGCCTTGGACCTCGGGTCGCCTGCTATCCGGGTTGATACAGTGGATGACCCCGAAAAAGGAATTCCAGGCGTTGAATGGGAGAAAGCATGGGATCGGATCGTCTCTGTTTGGAAACGCTGTGCCCAAGTCGCTGAAGACCACGGTGTACTGATGCTCTGGGAATTTGAACCCGGATTCATGTTCAACAAACCCAGCGATATTATTAATATGCCAAAGGCTGTTGATCATCCGAATTTCAAAGTGATGTTCGATACATGCCACGCGCAGATGTGTGCGGTTGTCGGTTCTCGGCAGCGCGGAGAAAAGGAAACGCTTGGCGATAATGGTGTTATCGATCTTGCCCGGCAACTCAAGGGGCAAATCGGGCACTTCCACCTCATCGATTCCGACAACACACTCCATGGCGATGAAACAAGCACACATGCCCCCTTCGGAGACGGCGTGCTCGACTTCGACGCGATTATTCCTGTCATCATGGACGAAACGGGGTACGATGGTGATTGGTTCTCCATCGATCTCTGTTTCTGGCCCAACGCATGGGATGTCACAGAAGATGCCAAGAAGTTCCTAACGCCTTATCTCGAACGGTATTAAGGCACTGTATCGAAAAAGACAGGTCCAGTTCCTTAATCTCATACCGAAGGATACAAGAGCACTTTAGGGAACCGCCACCACAATACGATAGAAGCGGTTCCCTATTCTCAAACGGATTGTCCGTAACGTCAATGTCCTCATATCCCGCCCGATCTCGGCAAAAACCCGATTTTGACAACGGAAAAATCGGCGCGAAAACCTAATCATTAAAAATGCTTAACCTGCGTTCATTAGATCCTTTAATCGAACTCGCCTTTGAAGAAGACATCGGTATCGGTGATATAACAACAGATGCAACAGTGCCACCTACACAAATGGGTGTAGGAACACTTCTTGCGAAGAGTGAAGGTATCGTCGCAGGGTTACCGGTCGCCGAGCGAGTATTTGAGAAGTTGGATTCGACGTTGACATTTCGCACGCTTGTCAAAGATGGCGATGCAGTCGTTGCCGGCACTTCAATCGCCGAGGTCCAAGGCAGTGCTAAAACTATTCTAATCGGAGAGCGGACGGCACTCAACTTTCTGCAGCGACTCTCTGGGATCGCCACACTCACCGCACAATTTGTGGAAGCAATTGCTGGTTATGATACTAAAATTGTGGACACTCGGAAAACTGCAGCGGGGTGGCGGGCAGTTCAGAAATACGCCGTGCGCGTCGGCGGTGCGCAAAACCATCGCTTTGGACTCTACGACGGTGTCCTGATTAAGGACAATCACATCGTCGCCGCGGGCGGTATCGGCAACGCTGTGCAACGGGCACGAGAAATCGTTCCACACACAGCTAAGATTGAGGTTGAAGTCGAAACTGTCGAACAGGTTGACGAAGCACTCGAAGCAGGCGCGGACATCCTACTCCTTGACAATATGCCTCCGGGTATCATGCAGCGCATTGTCGAAGAGGTGAGCCATCGCGCCGTAACGGAAGCCTCCGGTGGAATCACACTTGACAGCGTAAAAGCCGTGGCGGCGACCGGTGTAGACTTCATCTCTGTCGGCGCGTTGACGCACTCGGCAATGCCGATGGATATCAGCCTAAACCTGAAGCTCGTTGCCAAGTAGGATAGGACCTTGTGTGCCGTTGGAAACTGCTCGGGCAAACTGTCTAACAAAGGAAACTTAATCTTCAATGCAGGAATTCTTGAGCCGCTCCCTGAACCGAGAAAACGTGGTTCGCGGGACGCTTCTTTTTGTGGTGTGTACATTCGCTGGGTTATTCGTCAGTTTTTTGTGGAGCGGTGGTCAAGATATAAAGCGAGTTTTTCACGAGATGCAGACTGAGATGCTTCTCGGTGCTTGCCTGTGTATGTTTGTAGATTGGCTGTTCGGAGCACTGCGTTTCCATATTTTCATCCGGAAATTGACCCCAACGATCCGCTTCCGTGACAGCATCCGTGCGAATTTAGCGACCCTCTGCGTCTCTGCTATTACGCCTTTCCAGACGGGTGGGGTCGGGCACCTCTACATCTATGTGCGGACAGGTGTACCGCTGTCAGGAGCGATCACATCAGGTCTCATCTGCTTTTTCTCAACACTCATTACCCTCATTCTGGGCGCGGGTGCGATCCTTTGGTTGGATCCCCCTTTTCTACCAAAAGGGGCTACATGGGCAAGTCTATTTAGTTTTTTGACATTCGGCGTGGTATTCGTACTATTTATCTTGCTGCTTTTCAAGCCAGAAATCGTCTTCCGTTTTTTTCATTGGCTTTGTGCCGCTGCACAGCGACGGTTCACACGCTTCGCACCTGTCTTAGAGCGCGCCACATTAAAAGTGGAACAACTAACGACTGAACACAAAACGTTCGCGACCATGTTCCTCCGCGATCACAAATGGACTTGCGTGTTGAGTATACCTTTAACCTGCGGCTTCATCGGTGCACGCATCGTCGGCAGCTACATCGTCGCCCAAGCACTTAATGGAGACACAACGCTCTGGGAACTCTGCGTTACTGGCTTGGTGCTGAACTTTGTTGTGCTGTTCGCACCGAGTCCCGGTGCAAGTGGTGTCGCAGAGGTTGTAACGGTCGGTCTGATGGAAAATTTGATCTCCAAAGAATTGATACCACTCTTTGTATTGCTGACACGATTCTTCAGTATCTATTGCGCCGTCCTTGTGGGCGGTATTATCATCGGGGCGCAAGTCGCAAAAGATTTTAGAAATAAAAAGGATATAGTGAAAGACACTATGCCGTGAATCTGCCCACTTATCTGAAAATTAACGGATAAAAACGGATACAAATAAGATTAAGTTCAACAGGAATGTCCGTTGTCTGTTCCTGACAA